>NZ_JAUBRO010000029.1:0-98536 GCF_036701945.1 Microcoleus sp. MON1_C1
AGGAGCCGTGTGAGGTGAAAGTCTCATGCACGGTTTTGAAGACCAGCGGGACTGGTGACAGTCTCGCTGAGTTTAATAATCTCTACTCTTTGGTGGTGACGCCAACGAGCAAGTTGACTGAGTGATCCAAGAATCCTCGTACCTTCAGGTCGAGGAGTGTCAAAACAAATTCAACTCACCCGACGGGCCAATAATGGTGGCTAATTAATGCCATCACTGCTTGGCTAGCTGCTGCTGGTGGTCTAGACCGCGCTAGGCGCAACCCTTTGCTACCAATTGCAATGGGTATCAAGCTGGTGTTGGACGGAGTGACCAATGTCGAGTTAGCTCGTGAGGAATGGAGCGAGAACAAAGCGTTTTGTGAATACTGCCAAGTTGCGACGGTTTGCTCGATCGCCTCCATTGTACTCGCAGTGCCGGAGGTTCTTACCGCTGTTGGCACCCTGCTGGGACGCCGCGATCGGGACACCGAAGCACAGGGCAACACACGGTAATCGATACAGCGGGGAAAAGTACGGATGATTTTCTACAGCGGTGTTGGGCGTACAGCAAATGTTAAGCCCGATGGAGAATGATTGCCCATACATATTTTGTGCAACATACATATTTTGTCCAATTTTTCTCCCTCAAGACTCCCTCTAGAATTAGTGGTAGAACGAGTCATGTCTAAGGATAGAACACCTACTTGAAACTGAATGATAGCCTTGTAGAGTAAGGTCAAAGACAAGTGCAAATCATGACCTCACAGAATCCTCCAGATACTCGGCAAGATGATGCAAAATATGACCCTCAAGATAATCCTGGAACCCAAACAAGTATACCGACCACTGAAGAGGGTGAAACTCCACTGGATGAGAGATATCGCATGACCGGCCAACAATCCGGTACTGACGTTAGTCCCGGTAGTGAACCTGAAGCTCCAGGAGCGGCTCCCAAGGTTGTTGGAAGTCCAAATCAAGGGACTGACTCCCGTTAAAAAGATTCTTGAAAATCGCGCAAATTTGTGATGCAGGTGAAAGGTAGCTCAGCAGATAACCTGGTCGAGACACTGCCTTATTTGCAAATAATGCCGAGCAAAAATCGCCTGGTAAACAGGATAACAACAGTATCAATCAGATTATTTAACCGAGGATAACTAAACATGGTTACAACGTTAGACGATACAAAACGGCTTGCGATCGGCGAAAGATTGGCAGACTTGAAAGCCTTTCAAAATTTAATTATCTCCAACGATCAAAAGCTAATAGATGCCTGCCCTGATGACGATGTTCGCAAGCGTCTCCAAAATATGCTTGAAGATGACCAGAAAAACCTGGGCATTATAGAGACGGTGATCGTTCAATACGGCATTCAAGCTGAACCTAGTGCTGCGACCAAGATATTTATTCCGCAGTTTGAGAAGATGATGTCAGGCGAGGAGTTTACGTATTATCAGAAACTCCTTCACCACGAACTGATGAAGCATGCTCAAGCCATGAGTGGAATCATTATTCACAAAGCCGCTCAGAAGGTGGGAGCTGATATTGAAGTGGCAATTGGCCCTTTGAATACCGTCAATTTTGAAAGTCGCGCTCACCAAGAACAACTCAAAGGAATGCTCGAATTGGTGGGTGTCCGCGAAATGACTGGTAAAGACGCCGACCAGGGACTCTGGGCCCGGGTGCAAGATGGAGTTGCTGCATTGTCGGGTGTATTTGGCAGCATAGCCACCCAAAACAGTGACAAACAAGATATGAACATCCAGACCCTCATCCGGCTGGATCACAACAAGACGAATACTATCTTCACCGAAATCGGAGCTACTAAAGATCCTCAAAAGCTCCAAGAGTATTTCGGACAACTCTACAAAGATTTGTTGGTACACGCTCAAGCTGAAGAAGAAGTCGTCTATCCCAAAGTTCGCTCGTTCTACGGTGATGACAACACTCAAGAACTGTACGATGAGCAAGCGCAAATGAAGCAGATGCTCGATGAAATTAAGGCTATGGACCCCACTAATGCCGACGAGTTTAGATCGAAAATTAAAGACCTGATGGAGGCGGTTGGCGACCACATTCGCCAAGAAGAATCTACCATGTTCTCGGCGATTGACAACAATTGCAGCGACGAGCAAAAAGAGCAAATGGCAACCGAGTTTAAAGCTGCCAAGAGCAGGATTCAGCAAGAAATGGCAACCTAATTGCAATAACAGCCAACCCTCTCATTACAAGACAAAGCATTCGCCGGTAAGTAGCTCGATGGCTTTTTATTGAGAGTGCACCGGATTGTGCAATAAGAGAATAGCTTTTTAGCTCCCACTCTCTAGCCAACCGCGATCGCCATAACAGCAGCTTCTAAACAGAAGTTGCCCTCAAAGGGGAACTTCTGTTTAGAAGAAAAAAGTATGGCTAACAACTTAAACCGAAGAGGTAGATAGGTATTGCTAATTTTAAAGGAATAGAAATAAGTCGCTGAGGAAATTGAACTGCCAGCGCTTTACCAATAAAAAATTGTAGTTTAAAATACCTTTAAAATTAACAATAACTATCATATAGCAATCCTACATGAGTCGTAAATTTTTTACCCCACCCCAACCCTTCCCTTAGCAAGGGGAGGGAGTAAGAAATTCACAAATGATTAAGGATTGCTATATCAGGTTCAGGTAATAGGGTAGATTGCGCTTCACCATACATCAGCATTTGAGTTGTAACCATGAATTCCTATATAGATAATCAGAATCCTCTTATTCTTTTTGCAGTTGGCGTGGGCGCTTTGCTCGTCGTGCTTTGGGTGGTGCGATCGTGGCGCGAACGTCAATACGATCTCACAGGCAAGACGGTGCTGCTTACGGGTGGTTCTCGCGGACTTGGTTTGGTTATGGCACGCCAGTTGGTGCAGCAAGGAGCGCGTTTGGCAATTTGTGCCCGCGATCGCGCAGAGCTCGAAAGGGCGCGTGTCGAGCTGGAGCAGTGGGGTGGAGAGGTGCTGACTGTTCCCTGTGATGTCACCGATCGCTCCCAGGTTGACCAGATGGTGCAGCAGGTGCGCGATCGCTTCGGTCAGATCGACATCCTCATTAACAACGCAGGCACCGACCTTGTGGGACCAATGGACGTATTGACGATGGAGGACTACGACGACTTGATGAAGCTGCATTTCTGGGCACCGCTATACACTACTTATGCGGTTTTCCCGGAAATGCGTCAACGACAAGCTGGACGCATCGTTAATATCTCTTCCATCGGCGGCAAGGTAGTTTCCCCGCATATGTTGGCGTATTGCGCCAGCAAATTTGCCTTAACCGGTTTGTCGGAAGGGATGCGGACAGAACTGGCAAAGGACGGGATTGCTGTCACAACGGTATGTCCGGGTTTCATCCGCACAGGCGTGATAGACCACGCTATGTTCAAAGGTCAGCACCGCAAGGAGTTTACCTGGTTCAGCATTGCTGATTCGTTGCCCCTGATCTCGACGAGTGCCGAAAAGGTTGCTCGTGAGACGATTGCTGGATTTCGACGGGGTGATGCAGAGGTAATTGTGCCACTTTGGACTTGGTTTAGTGCCAGACTCTATGCTCTTTTTCCAGGGCTTTCTGCCACTGCGATCGGTTGGTTAAATCGATTGTTACCTGGCACAGGTGGCATTGGTACCGAACGCGCTTTTGGAAAAGACAGCCACTCATCTTTATCGCCTTCGGTGTTAACCTCTTTGAGTGACAAAGCCGCACGGCAAAACAATGAGATGGGGAGCCAAGAGCAACCGGAGGGCGATCGAATCGCTGAGCGATCGAGCTACCGATCGTCTGTGTCCGACGGTGAGAATGGGTGAGCCGAAAGTGCGCGGTTCTGCTACATAAGACGCTAGGCGATCGGCGCGATCGTCCAATACTGTTAATACAAAAGCAATAGCTGCAAAACAAGGAGAACAGATGTCACAAAGTACGTCAAACTCAGAAATGGTATACCGAACTCTTGGCAGCACAGGAGAGAAAGTTTCTGCGATCGGATTGGGTGGTTGGCACATCGGATTGAAGTATGTTGATGAGCAACTGGGTATGCGGATTGTTCGCAGTGCGATCGACCGTGGCATCACTTTTATGGATAACAGTTGGGATTACAACGGTGGAGTTAGCGAGATTCGCATGGGGAAAGCTCTCCGCGATGGCTACCGAGACAAAGTATTCCTGATGACGAAAATTGACGGCCGCTCCAAGAAAGAAGCCACAAGACAGCTAGACGAATCACTGCAACGCCTGCAAGTTGATTGCATCGATCTCGTCCAACACCACGAAATCCTCCGGTTCGAGGACCCGCATCGAGTTTTCGATCCAGAAGGGGCAAATGCCGCCTTAATTGAGGCGCGGGAAGCTGGCAAACTCAGATATATTGGCTTCACCGGACACAAAGACCCCCAGATTCATCTGCATATGCTGGAAGTTGCAGCCAGTTATGGGTTTAAATTTGATGCAGCTCAGTTGCCACTCAATGTGATGGATGCACACTACCGAAGCTTTGCGAAGCTGGTTGTGCCAGAACTGGTTAAACAGGAGATCGGCATTCTTGGCATGAAAAGCATGGGAAACGGGATTTTGTTACGGTCAAATACGGTAACGCCAATTGAGTGTCTGCACTATGCGCTGAATCTACCTACATCGGTTGTGGTTACGGGAATTGACAGCATGGAGATTCTCGATCAAGCGTTTGAGGCGGTGCGGACGTTCCAGCCAATGAATGACGAGCAGGTGCGATCGCTGTTAGCAAAAACGGCAGAAGCAGCATCACGCGGCGAGTTTGAGCCATTCAAAACTTCATCAATTTTCGACAGCACTGCCCAGAATCTAGATTGGCTGGGAGAGGAACCACAGCGCATTCAGCAACTGATGCCAACGTGATCGCAGAACACTCTACGGTGAACCAGTCTAGTGCGGAGTCCGCGATCGCTAATCGGCATCAACACCATCGAAGAATGTGGCGAATGGGATGAAGTCTATGCGATCGCACAGGAAACGATGTAGCAAAGGAACGGTGCGGCACGGCAACGGGACCTGTACAAGCACACTGGTTGGTTGGAGGATGTGGTTGATTTTCTTGTCCGAGAGACTGCAAAAGGAACGACGGCAGTTTAGGGGTTAGAGAGGTAGAGGGCTGAGATTAAGGCGCTGCATGAGCCTAGACTGTCTAATCGCTATGGCACAGGATTTCCTGCAAGACTAATGTTTCAGCCTATTCACTGAAAGGCGTGTTAGGCTGAAAAAGTCCCTCTTTCGCTGGTTTCATTGTTAGCAGGTTGCCATGTATGTCAGACGATCTAAAGCTTGAAGAACGATTGTATAGAACCTGGGTTCAGTATTTAATCGACGGTAATCGTAGAGAATTTGCAGGTCTTGTTGTAGATGGTGAATTACGTTTAGTTGAATCTGATGAGTATAGAAGCAACTATTTACACTATGTTCAAGCTGTAGTTTATTTGCCTCACGCTAGCCATCGATTCATACTTGACAATAAAGACTTTGAAAAAGAGATTAGAAATTCACTTTGGTTTATTTTGCAGGGAAACATTCATTGCTTTGAAGATGAATTTCAGATAAATTTAGTTACTAAATTACTGGATATAGAGCCGGACTGGAGGAAAACAATAAAGTATCTAATAGCTAATTCTAAAGACCTTAATCAAGGACTTATAACAGAAAAAGCTTTTGCTAAAAGAGATCAAGAAGCTATTATTTACAATGAAATAAAGTTTGCTTCTAATTCAGAAATAAGAATTGCACAAGAGTTAGAGGCAAAAAAGGTGCTATTCTTCCCACTTCCTCTAGCTGTAAGACGTGAAACAGGAAATAACTATAAAGATCATCGTGAAGTTGACTTTTTGGTTTGTCTAGATGGAATATGGGGTATTTTAGAAGTTTCTTACCATCCTGATAGATACGAAAAAGATGCTGAGAAGGATGCTTGGTTTAAAAAATCAGGGATACTTTGTATTGAGCATCGTTCTGCTGAAAGGTGTTATAACCAACCCAAAACGGTGGTAGCAGAGTTTTTAGATATTCTATCTAAGCACAAAAGATAGTCTGGATATCGCGAGTACCTGTGATAGGGCGAGGTAGTGCGATCGCAAATCTTGTAGGTTGGGTTGACTAAGGAAACCCAACACACGCTTTTTGTTTAACATTCATATCATGTCTGCGATAACGAAGAAGTAGTTTTCACGCTCGGAGTAATCGTGATGTACGCTCTCATTTCACGCGACAAAATTCAACTACCACCGGGAACGGTTGTGCGAATGCTGGGTTCCTGGCAAGACTATCGCACTTTATGCGAAAGCCGAGGGGATTCGTCCATAGCAGGCTGCGGCTCCAGTTCGGAGAAAGCGTTCACTATATGCGATCGCATCTGGGCATCTGCCTCAATTCCCAACACCTTGAGCGTCCGGGGCAGTTCTGCCTCTAGGACTTCCTTGAGCGGTCGGTAGCTGCCTGCATGGGAGAGGGCGAAGGCATCCCGTAAGGTTTGGGCAAACCAGAGTTCGACAGCATGAGGGGGCGCACCCAGCTCTACCAATCTCTGGCGGGGCTTGTCCAAACTGAAGCAGGTGCCGATGATGTCGAATACTGCTGTGCCTTTTGTGTTCATTGAGAGTTGATAAATTTAGATTCTACGAGAATAGCCTGCTACGCCGTGAACCAGTCTACTGCAGAGTCTATAATCGCAGGGGGAATTGTGTGGGGGCCGTCGAACTCGCGATAAACCACATCGTAGCCAGCACCCCGCACCTGTGGCACTATCTTACGGCTACAAGGATCGATCGGTAAAACAGAGTCTCGCGTGCCGTGCGAGATGAACAGACGCGGTTCGCCAACCTGTGAAGCTGGTGCCATAAACCCCGGCGAGAACGCTATGACATGGCTGAACAAGTCGCCGTTGGTGATGCCGACACTTAGGGCATAGGAAGCCCCGTCCGAGAAGCCCTCGATCGCAATGCGGGTAGGGTCTACAGCGTAGTGGCTGAACGTCTGCGCCAGCGCCTGGTCAATCAAGGCGATATCGGGGCCGTACCCACCGACGAGCACATCCCACGTCTGGCGGCGCGAGGCAGGTGCCAGCAGGATGAGTCCAGTGGCATCGGCGAGGTTTTGGAACGGAGTCAGACCGCCGCGTGCGTCGCCGCCTGCGCCGTGCAGCATCACCACCAGTGGTGCGGGTCGGGAAGCTTGGTAAATTTTAGGCACGTACAGGAGTCCGTCGCGCTTGGTCGAAAGTCCTAAAGGTTGCAGACCGCTTGGTGCCGTTCCCGTAGGCTGCGTTGGTCGTGCCAGCAGGCGTCCGTTCATAGATGCCCGATCCTGATTTTGTGGTTTGTCTGTTCTCATTGATGTAATTCTCTCCATAGAGTTGGTGGTACAGGCTGATCCAATCGCCCCAGTGATGCCTACCAAAAACATTCCAAGTAGGTGCCTTCGGCTTAATCGCGAACCGATGTCGGTTTTCTGCTTTAGCATGATGCCCTTGCTTCTCCTGTTGTGAAAAGTGAATTTTTCTCCCGGCACCAATGAGAGCAAATGACATTTTGCACTACATAAGCAAAATGTTCTCGATTAGCCATAGTGAGCGTTCCTTGTAAGGTAAAAAAGGAAGGTGCTTTCGGGGGTATGCCGGAAGGCAAGAAACTGCGATCGCAAGCTGATCTGAAAAGATGAAAATAAATAACGGTTGGTTGATTAGCTTTCAGGTAATCGGCGACTATAACCTAGAGGCGATTTTGTTGATATTCATAAGTCGCTTGATAGAGTATCCAAATTTGCTTCTTCAGGTGATTAAGAATTTCAAAAAATCTCTCTCGCGTGGCGGTAGCAAATCGCCCACAAACTGCAAGTCTTGATGCTCCCCAAACCAAGCCGACCTGTGCGGACTCAATTGGGTCGGGGTCGGCAGGCTTTGTTGAATAGAAGCGAAGCAACTTCTGCCCCCTCCATGTTGGCGAAGCCTGCGCGTTGGCGTTAGCCTCGCGTTAGCGATAGCGCATAGGGGTAAGGGGGCTTAGCGTAGCCGCGATTTCCTTTTCTCCTAGTATTTTGCATTCCAAATAATGAGTCGGAAATGTTATTAAAAGTTAGATAACGATGGCTCTTGGCTCTACCTAATAATATTAACAGCTCGTGCTTTTTACAACGTCCTTCTCAGGTAGGATCGTAAAGCAAAGGCGACTGTATTCGTTTTTTCAAAGTGGCTTTATAATAGGTTGTGTCCTCAGTAGGATGAGGTGACAATGGTAATCGAGATAGCGTTAAGAAGAAAAGAATTGCTCAGTAAGAGTTTAAGCTTGAGTACGTTGAATGCAGGTTGAAGCAAAAGCCTAGAAACTCTGGCTTTCGATAAGTATTTTACCGCAGTTGTGGCTGATGGTGATAGGTTCTGAAGTCCGGGGAAGTGGAAGGGGAGAGATTGATACCGCAGTAATTGTTTAACTGATTTACGGAGAAATTAGAAATGAGTAGCGTATCCATGCCTAATCAAGCAAGTCAGCCAAATCAAGAAGTTAACGCATCTCAACAGGCTCAACTTTTTGCACCCCCAAATGCGGGTGAAAGGGCTGTTTTAGATGCCAACATGACCGCAGGAACCAGCACAAACCCATAGGGAGAAGCGATCGCTCATCCCATCGCCTCCAATTTTTCATCCGCAACCGAACAGATGAGACAAAAACTGTTGGATCTTCCACCATTGCAGGCTCTTATTCGGCAGATGGGGAGCAGACGGAAAAAGGTGTCGTTAATCTTCACAACAATCCAGACGTACCCGCTAGCGATGCTCAAGGAATGCTACCCGATACTGACGCAATTAAACTTCCAATCGATTCTGAAGTCAATCATCAAGAGTAAGAGTTCGGGATGGCCTCGCCTATATTGTCTGTAAACAAGGATACTTTTTTTATGCTCATTATTAACAGTTGAGCCTGATCAATCCAATCTTTAGATATAGAGATAATTTAAGTCTAATGGTAGACCATACCAGCAAATATACTCGATACCATGAAATCGAAACAGAATAGTTAAAAACTACTCACCACTATGAAGACTTCAACGAAGAATTCAACAATCAATACCGATCAAGTCCCTACGATCACTCCGGCTTATAACGGTGCCGATCGCAATGCCTGGATTTTTGGTTGGAACCCGCAGCAAGAGCTATGGAACGGTCGTCTAGCAATGCTTGGTTTTGTCGCCTATCTTCTTTGGGATATGGCTGGTTATAGCGTTCTTCGAGATGTACTCCACCTCGCTCGCTAGGAGTTGAATGGTCAGTTACAAGCTGTTTGTGTTTCTCTAACAGCAGTAAAACACTTGTTTAGTCCACACGAAAAATTTTTGAAAATCAAAATACTGCCATGCAAACATCAACATCTTCAAATTCCTCAATTCGTTACGGTGCTCTGAGTCTAGGTCTCCTTTTCTTGTTACTTGGCGTAGCTGGATTTGTGCCTGCTTTTTTCACTCCCTCTGAGAACTTTACCTCCGTACCAGGCTTTGGCTATATATTCGGGGTATTCCCCACCAACTATTTTCATAATGCAATTGGCATTTTAGTGGGTGTTTGGGGAATTGCGGCATTTACTAGCTTAAGCGGAGCCATTGTGTTCAATCGCATCTTCGCTATCCTTTATGCAGCAGGTGCAATTTTAGGATTGCTGCCATTTGCAAATACCTTGTTCGGGCTTACACCACTTTTTGGAAATAATATCTGGCTCAATGCCCTTACTGCTGCCGTCGCTTTTTACTACGGATTTGTGAAATCAGGAGAAATCAGTATGCAGAGTTCATCGAGTGTTCAAGCTAGCGTGTAACTCGAAGAGTTTCTCGAAGTAGAGAAAGGGTTCTCATGCTTAGCGGTGGAAATTATTTCATCTGCGCTCCTTGGCACTTATTATAGGATGCAAAAGTAGTCTTTGTAAGACTACTTTTTTTATGCCTACATACAGCGAATTTTGCGGAGTGGGTTTGTGTCTGATCGGTGCTAGTTGCAACATACCCGATCGCGCGGCTTACGGTATTGTCGGGACCACTTGGTTTGGGTCTGGTCATACCCCGTGCTGTGCTTCAATTTCGTTGAGCAACATCTCGTCAGAGTAGGACGTTTCCCAAATGAAACTAGAAGGAGATTAAAAACGATTGAAGGAAAAATAATTACAGCTTTTGGAGTTAAAGCAATAGGTCAAGTTAAATAATGACATTTAAATAACATTGAAAAAAGTCAAAAGTAAGAAAGCTTTCAGTAAAAACAAGTTTTTTTACTTTTGGCTTTTGACTTTTGACTTTTAGCACATCGAGTATTCCACTCAAAACTCAAAACTCAAAACTATTAAGGCGCTGCTGCCGCCCTGCGGTTGGCAACAATCAGATTAGCCTGATACTCTGCCGCTTTTTGCTGAGCCTTTTGATAGTTCGCGCTGGTTGACGGTACGGCTCTCATGAGCTTAACCGCTTGCTGCCACTCGCTTGCTACTGCGATCCACTCATTTTGAGACTGAGCCTTCTGGGCCGAAATTGCTGCCTTCTGAGCTGTGTTAACGGCTTCCCTCCAAGAGTCAGGCTTAGGCGCGGCGGCTTTTGGTGCAGGAGAAGCTGGAGCTGGGCTTGCTGGCGCAGCAGCAGTGGGAGCGGGTTTTGGTGCAGGGGAGGCTGCCTGTGGGGTGCCTGGAGATGCGGCTGGAGAGGATACAGCGGCTTTAGAAGGGGGAGATGAGGGTTGGGGGGAGGGGGAAGCAGCTTCGGAGGCGATGGGTTCTGGGTTCGAGTCGCCGAATGGGAAAGTTTTAGTAAAGAAAAGCCCTGCGATCGCCGCCAGAGGTACTAAGATACCCACAGGTATTACCCATTTGGGAAATTGTTTTTTCGGAGGCGGGGCTTGATCTTCGTCTTCGTCTTCGTCTTCCTCGTCGTCATCTCGATCGAATTCTCCTTCTTGATAATAGTCTCCGCCTTCGGGCTCGACATCATCTAAACCTACAGAGTCGTCAGGCATTCCACTATCCAAGGGGTAAGGCATGGGCTCGGCAGGCATCAGATCAATTTCATCTTCCCACGCAGGCGATCCGTCACCTGTTCGACGCCCGTAAACCTTTACAGTGTGAATTGATTCGAGTCCCAGCTTCGTCATGCCGGTGCGGATGAAATCGACCAATACCATTTGATCCGGTACTTTGTCTGCCTCCAGAATTATGTGGAGGCAGCCGTTGTCCCGCGTCACATCGGCGTTGATGCCTTTGGGTTTGAGTGTACGGTTGATGCTAGATGCGATCGCGTTTGGATCGCCTTGCTTGAGCAGTTCCCGCGGGTTCTGTTGTGTCATGGGTAGCGCTCTTTTTTGGGGGGGGGTGGAGAGCCGGCAAATAATATTAACCGATCGGCATTCGGCGGACAATATTTATTTACCACATTAACTTCTACTTTGGCATTCTGAGAGTATTTCTAGTATCTATTGACCTTTTGGGCCGCGATCCGGCATCAAGCACATAGCCGCTATCGAAATTTGTTGTAAAAATTTACAGTAAAGCGCCGCTCCTGTGCCCTGTCGCGCATCAGCGAAACAAGCTAGAAAGTTCTATAACTTTGGTTTGCAGGGTTGAGTTTTCTTCCCGCCCCCGCTTCAAAGAAGCTTCTAAGTCTAGCAGCAAAGGCAAACTTTTTTGCAGTTTTTCTAAGCTGGCGTTCTTGACTTCTTGCCGAAAATAGTATACTCGTTTCGGATTGCCGAGATCTAGAGCTTGAGCAATTTTATCATCGCGATCGCCCGCTTGGATCATTGCCTTTACCCAAAGCCAAATCCGAAACTTACCAGTCAAGCCGGCGACAATCCTCAAACCAGGCTCGCTGCGGCCAGTTAAGCCTGCCAATAAATCCAAAGCGGCGGAGGTATTGCCCTCGCGAATCGCATCGGCTAGCTGGAAGGTATTTTGGGCGTGACAGTGCACCAGTGCGGCAACTTCTTCCGGGTTCAGAGGTTGGCTGCGGTTGCCCGCAAACAGTCGCAATTTTTCTAGTTCGCTGTATAGCCCGCGGGTATCGCTGCCAATGGATTGGGCCAAAAGTTCGATCGCTGTGGCGGTCAATTTTACGTTCATTTCGCCCGCGACTTGGCGCACCCGCTGAGCTAATTCTTTGTCATTCCAAGGCGGAATCGGTGAAAATTCCCGCACTTGGGCGGACTGGACAATTAACTTGGTAGATTTGAGCCGGCTGTCGGGTTTTTTGACGGATGTCAGCAGCAGCACGGTGGTAGGGGGCATCACCGGCAGCGTCCGTTCAAATTGCGCTAACAGTTCTGGAGAACACTGCTGCGTTAAAGTCGTATTTGCCAGCCACACAAAACGGCTCCCGGTACCGAAGGGCGGCGTTAAGGCTCGATCGAGTCCTTCGACCACAGCGTCGGCGGAATCGGCAATAATCTTGTCATAGTTAAAACTAGCCCAGTTGGGGTCGAGGACTGTTTGGCGCAAACTTGTCACAGCTTGCGCCATCGCAAAGTCGTCTTCCCCCCAAAACAGGTAAATTTGCATGAAAAACGCTCAGTAGTCAAAAAAATCACAGTTGCACGCGAGGCTTGTCCAACATATCCTGAATAGGGCTGTTGGAAGCCCGCGCCATAATATAAAATTTGGTGTGGGAGTATGTCACCGCGAGGAAATCAAGATTGGATGATACTTATCAAGCTTACGTAAATCGGGTGGCGCGAATGACGCTGCTGGACTCCTACAAGTCCCAGGTGGAACACATTCAGGAATCTCCAAAATTTAAGCCCGACGAAGCAGGCCGGAGAGATCCGGTACCTTTTCCAGGTTATTCGGTGATTACGCCCCCTGCGGGGGAAGATGCAGAAAATGCTGCATTTTATAGTAATTTGCACTCGAGCCAACAACGGCTATTGCAGGAAATAGGGGAGGGTGCGATCGTGGCACTGCCTCCTGATAGCTTCCATTTAACCGTAGCCGATTTGATTTGGAGCAGCGCTTTTCGAGATGCCTCTGATAAAAATCCCGAATTTGAGGAGCAACTGCGCTCGCGCATGGCCGATCGTTTTGCCGCCTGCAAACCCTTGGCGGGCGGCGCTCCCATTCGCTGGATAGTGCTGGGGTTGATGGTGATGACTAGAGCTGTGGGTGTTTGTTTGGCACCGACGGACGAAAACTCTTACAAGCAAATTCTGGAGTTTCGCCGATCGATCTATCAAAATCCCGATTTAATGGCTTTGGGAATTGAACAGCAATATCATTTTACGGCACACATTACTCTGGGTTATTTTGGGGACATCGGGCCGAACCTTGACCGCGCTCGCTTGTGCGCTTTGCTGTCAGAGTTAAACGAGCAATGGCTGGACACGCCGCAAGAACTGTCCGTAAACCGAGTGGAACTGCGGAAGTTTGACGACATGACCACCTACCTCCGGCAACCGGACTGGCCTGTGTTTGAGTTTTAACGAAGGAAGAGGGAAGAAGGAAGAAGGAAGAAGGAAGAAGGAAGAAGGAAGAGGGAAGAGGATCGATGTGAAGATTTTTTCCATCTCCCACTCTCCCCATCTCCCACTCTCCCACTCTCTCGCCCCCTCTCCCCCTCTCCCCTGTGAAAAGAGTCAGGATATTGCCTATTAAATGCTTTAATTATTTTTGTTTGACAGTAAAGTCAAGGAAAAAATTTATGAAAAACCAGGAAAAATCAGTAATTCTGGTTTTTTACTTTTTGCTTAAAAAGTGACAGTACACGTCGTTGGTATAGGTTTAGATGGAGCTGCTGGGCTGAGCGAATCGGCGCGGCAGGTTGTAGAAATGGCCGCTCTGCTAATAGGGAGCGAGCGCCATTTGAGCTATTTTCCCCAGCACGACGGAGAGCGCTGGGCGTTGGAAGATTTGACCGAAGCAATTCTGGAAATTCGGCGCTGGTGGGCGACTGAACCCGAATTAGAACCCTCTGCGGGGACGGTGGAACCCCGTACTCAACCGATCGTAATTTTAGTGGCCGGTGACCCGCTGTTCTACGGCTGGGGAAAGTTGTTAATTGCCCAATTGCCGGCAGAAGAATTGACTTTTCACCCCCATGTCAGTTCTGTGCAGTTGGCTTTTAACCGCTTGCATATCCCTTGGCAAGACGCTCATTTTGTTGGCTCTCAAGGACGTTATTTTGAGGAACTGACGGCAAAACTAAAACTCGGTGTCGAGAAAATTGCGGTGCTCGCCGACGAAACTCATACTCCGGCGGCCCTGGCAAATTTGGTCAAAGCTCTAGATTTGCCTACACGCTACGAGTTTTGGGTTTGCGAGAATTTGGGTGCTGCTGACGAGCGGGTGGGCCTGCGTTCTCTGTCAGCTTTGCTGGGAGAGTCTTTTGCACCGCTGAGCGTGGTTGTGATGCTGCGGGAACCCCCGCCGAGGGCAGAACCTTTGGATTTGGAAAAGTTGCCTTTGTTGGGAATACCGGATGCAGCTTTTATCGGTTGTGGCGACAAGCCGGGTTTGACGGTTGAACGGGAAGTGCGGGTGTTGGTGTTGGCACAATTGGCTTTGCAACCGGGACAAGTTGTCTGGGATGTGGGTGCTGGTAACGGTTCTGTGTCGATCGAAATTGCTCGTTTATTCCCGCAGTCTGAGGTGTATGCGATCGAACAAACGGTTTCTGGTACTTCTGCGATCGAGTTCAACTACGGCCGTTTTGGGCTGCAAAATGTGTTCTCGATTTACGGAACCGCCCCGGAAATCTTGCACCGCTTGCGTCCTCCGCACCGGATTTTTATTGGCGGTAGTGGCGGAGGGTTGACTAAAATTTTGGGCGTTTGCGCCCTGCGGCTCCTCCCTGGAGGCTCGATCGTGCTTGCGTTGGATGCTTTTGAGGATATTGCTACTGTTTTGAGCTGGATGGGCGATCGCGTGCGCCGGGAACCGCACTGGAGTTACCGAATCGTGCAAGTGCAGTTATCGCGTTCTGTGGCTGGGGGGAATTCAACTCGTTTTGATGCGCTGAATCCGGTTTCGATTGTGACGATCGATCGACGATTAGATTGATGTCGGAATTTTTACGGCTGATTTAAGCTGATTAGCGCTGATTAGCGCTGATTTGAGTCAGGAAGAGTAAGGTTGCGGTTGCTAGTAGCAATAAAATGCCGGCTGCACCTGCTAGCGGTTTCGCTGCTATTCCTGTAATCCATTCTGGGGCGCGGCCTGTCGGATTAATTGCGCCTTCTGTATCTACGGTAGTTATACCCCAAATCCAAGCTGCGTGAATGCCGATCGCCAATCCCAAACTGCCATTGTCGGCGATGCGGGCTAATGTTAAAACCATCCCCATCAGCCACAATCCGGGCAGTTGCGGTAGAGTTTCTTTGGCGGCCCAAATTAGGTGGGCGATCGCGAAAATGAAACTGGCGATCGCTGCTGCGATTAGCATTGAGTAATCTTGCTGAAGTATCGTTTGCAAGCAGCCGCGAAAGATTAACTCTTCTGTGGCGCTAATCCACAGTGCTAATAACAGAGTCAGCAGACTAGCAGGGTTAAGGATTAAAGTCCAAAAATTAATTTTTTTTTCGCTTGTTTCGGTGGAAGTTTCGCTTTTGTGTAGTTCGAGCCAGCCTGCGGTTAATTGCAAACCGAATAAAATTACTAAGCTGATTATTCCTAATCCTAATCCCCGCAGTAATGACATCAAAACTGCGGGTTGCCAATCCCAACCCCAGTTGGCAAAAGATGTGTTTTCGATCCAACTTGTCGCCCATAAAATGAAGGGGACAATCACGTATAGGGAAGCTAGTAAAGGTAGTTTTTTGTTTCCCAGAGGTTGGGGCGGATGCCATTTGAGGGCGATCGCCAGCACGATCGCTGCGGGAAGCCACACAACCATCCAAGTCGAAAAAAACAAGATTATTTTGACAATTGCTGGTATTGACGGCGACAGCAGTCGCAGGTTGTTTATGCTATTCCACATTTAAGGGGTTGCAACTATAATACTGTTGACTGTTGGCTGTTGGCTGTTGACTGTTAATTCTTAACTAATGACTAATGACTAATAACTAATGACTACCGATCGAGCTTGCGCTGAATTTGCCTCAGAGACTGGTACATTTCGGGCAAGCGGTTGTAAACGGCTGTGGCTTTGAGAAATAGTTTGTGGGGAATTGCTGGAATGCCCGTCACGATTGCCCCTGCTGCAACATCACTGTGAATTCCGGCTTTAGCAGTGGCGATCGCCCCATCTCCGATTTTGGCTTGATTAGCAATTCCCACTTGACCTGCCAAAATTACATTGTTGCCAATTTTTACTCCGCCGGCCATGCCAACGTGAGCGGCAAAAGCACAATTTTTTCCTACTTGACAGCCATGACCTACGTGTACTAAATTGTCGATTTTTGTATTCTGGCCGATGCGGGTTTCTCCGACAGCGGGCCTGTCGATCGTGCTGTTGCAGCCAACCTCAACGCCCTCTTCTAATACCGTGCAGCCCGACTGCTCCATTTTCACCCATCCTGTGGCTGTCGGCACGAACCCAAAACCTTCGGAACCGATCGCCGCACCGCTGTGAATCACGCAATTTGCCCCGATGCGAGTGCGTTCGTGAATGACACAATTAGCGTGTAAAACAGTGCCTTCGCCTATTTCCGCATCTGGGTAAATTACGACATTTGGATGAATGCAAACGTTGCTGCCAATTTTGACTTTTGCTTGAATAACGACGTTGGGGCCGATATAGACATTTTCACCAATTTCTGCTGAGGGGTGAACGACGGCTGAGGGATGAATTTCGGATGGGGGGCGAAACGGTTGATAGAAAATGGCGATCGTTTGAGCAAATAACAAGCGCGGATCTGGTGCGGCAATCCAAGCAATGTTGCGATCGTCACATTGAGCTTGGAGACTTTCATCTAAGGGTAAAATTAAAGCCGAAGCATTTGTAGTGGCTGTATGAGCGGCAAATTTAGCACCTTCTATATAACTGATTGTGCCCGATGGAGCTTCATCAACAGGGGCCGCGCCTGTAATTTCTGGATCGGTAGCAACCGACGCTGTGAGGGTGCGACTGGTGGCTAAGTTAAGTTTTTGTACTATTTCGCTAAACTTCATCTATAAAAATTTGTTGTTAGCACAGATGGATCATAGTTAAAATTACCAGCTTTGGAGCACGATCTGAGCAGTTGGCATTTAAAAAACAAAAACCCCGATTTCTTGAAGAAGTCGGGGTTGTAGCGCTCGATTATTTTTGGCAATTATTTTACAGAAACTGCATCTACGTCAACGGTGCTGCCTTGGGCTTCAGAATAATGGGCACCGGTGGCTTCGGATGCTGAGGCTGTCTCTGTTTGGCGGGATTTAAAGTAGTCGATCGACATTTGCGAAATTTCGGAAATCAGCAAGACAGCAATTGCCACATCGTCAATTTGTCCGATGACTGGCAGGAAATCTGGGGCAATGTCGATCGGGCTTATTAAATATGCCAGCGTTCCCAGAATAATCCACCAGCGGTATTTGGGGTTGCGGAGGGTGTCGCGGTACCAGTTGTAAACAGATTGTATAGAAAAGTTCATGGGGTTGTCCTCTACTTATATTTTCAATCTTGACAAATTGTCGCTCGAAATGCTTGTGGAGATATCCCCCCTAGGGTTGGCAAGAGACTTCTACCTGGGAGTATAGGGAATTGGGGAGGGAGAAGTTGTCAAGCTGTGTTGAAAGGGCGGGGACTCTTGACAACGCCCCTACAGAAACCTGACCGATGAAAGCCGATAGAATTTATCTGTGTTTATCTGTGTTTATCTGCGTTTATCTGCGTTTATCTGCGGTTTAAAAAAACATTCATATTGTTGAGGGTAGATTAGCAATCTATTACTTGTATATCGTCATTAAAGCAAGTTACTTAGATTGGGATTTTTCAATCACAGATGTCAGCAGATAAACACAGATGAACGCTGATGGGATTCATCTGCGTTTATCTGCTGTTTAAACAAATCTTCATCTATTACTCACGAATTTTGAAAGATCCATTTTTGGTCGCCGATCGCAATTTCGCAACCATCTGGCAGCCAAAAAGGCTCGTTAGCAGCCAGTCTCTGCCCACCCACAAAAGTGCCGTTGGAACTGCCGCTATCGACAAGCTGATATCGCTGTTTGCCAATTTCGTCAGTGGCCCGGCGGATTTGAGCATGGTAGCGCGAACTTTGCGGATCTTGTAATACTAAAGTGTTGGTTGGTTCGCGTCCAATTGTAAAAGGATTGGCTGTTAGGGCGATCGCTTCTCCAGAAAATTTGTAGATTAAAAATGCGGTTGTTTTGCGATCGCTGCTTGCGAGTACCGTTGGTGCAAGTTGGGGAGGATTTCTCCCAGGAGGGAGAGTGTTTTGAGCAAGTTGTTGTGTCAGTTGTTGTAAATCTCGATCGAACCCTGCTGCTGTGTCTGAAGCTGGAAGACTGGCAGGAGAATTACCTGAAATTAAGTTTAACTGCTGTACGGGAGATTGAGGAACAATCGGACGGCCTGCTTCGGCAATTCTCATTTGCAGGGCGGCGGCATTTTCTGCTTCCTGTCGGGCACTCATTCCCTCAACTTGGCGAATAACTCCGTTGGTTTCGGGAAAGCTGACATCGCCAATTCGCACGTCTTCTAAGTTAAAACCCAGAGTATAAAAATCTTGGACGCGATCGAGCAAATTTTGCCGCAGCAACAGTCGTCCTTGACTGATAAGCTGTTGTAAAGGTATTTGCCCGATCGCTAATCCCATACAATCCTTAACTGCACTTGCTAAAGCACCTATAGGATCGGACAATTCCAAAGCTACCCGTTTCGGATCTATAACTTGATAAATAACGGTCAGAGTGGCATCAATTAAAAATCGATCCTTAGACAAAAAATCTCCGTGCGACTGCACCTCCAAATTGCGGAGTTTGGTGTCTACGAGGACAATTTGAGACTGTTCCAGCAGGGGAAGGGCAAAGCTGAAATGCCGCCCGGATTTCAGGGTACGCACGGCGCGGCCGTTTTTGACCAACACACCCGTGTAACCCGCCCCTATAAAGTCCATACTAAACCCGGCCCAGCGTTCTGGAGTTATCGTTTGAATCAGGGGAGAAGCGTTGTTCATGGGAGGGAGTTGAGGGAGGGAAGATTCTATTTTTAGGGTAACAAATTGCTGGGGACGAGCGAGCGGGCGGTGTGCCGGTTTCGCAACCTCTATTCTATACTTCTAGACTCCCCGCGATTCAGGCCGGACTGGATCTAGCTTGCATCTAGTTGATGGTGGGGGCGATCGAAATACTGTTCGTAGGGTGCGTCCGATCCTTCAAACCTGTTGAAATCGAAAGAATTAATGTCTGACGCATCCTACAATTTGGTTTAACGGTGACTAAAGGTCAGTAATTTCTTGGCTATACTTAAGGCATCATGCTAGTTAGTAAATCAGATGAACACGATCGCGATCGCCCTTTCTGATGAGCGCCTCCTGAAGTTACAAAAACTCGCCAACGACTGGAATGTATCGATAGAAGAATTAGTTTTAATAGGCATAGAAAACTTACTCGCACAGCCAGAAAGTCTTTCACCCTATACTGCTCAAGATATTCTCAACAAAAATGCTAAAATTCCCCCTGAGATAGTTGACAAGTTTTATGCACTAGCCTCGGATTGGGAGAAAGATGTGGCTGGACTTTCTTCTACTGCCCAAATGTCTCAGCATCCTGCCTATCAAAAAATTATTAGTATGGGAACACAAATCGTGCCGCTGTTGCTATCGGAACTGACAAAAAATCCCCTTTACTGGTTATCGGCTTTGAGTGCAATTACGGGTGAAAATCCCATTAAACCAGAACAAAGGGGAAGGGTAAAACAGATGGTCGCAGCTTGGAGGGATTGGGGGAGAAATCAAGGCTACGCGATTGAAGAGAATGTATAGAAAGCATAATTTGAATTTAAGTGTCCCAATTTGTCTCGCATTTTTTTACTCAAGGCTGATGATTTTGCGCTTACAGCAATTTTTGTAATGTACAATAATAACAAGAAGTAAATCAGTTCCTAAATATAGAGTATGAATCTTGAGCAATCACAAAAGAGAATTAACTACTTGATGTCTCTTTTCGTAACCCAAATAAAAGGTTGTACGGCAATGGGCCAAACAGACCTTAACAAGGTGGCTGAAAATATATTGATACCTCTCATTGCGGAGTTTTACGGCTATAGAAATCTGGAAAACTTAAATTTTACCAAAGGGAGTAACTACCCCAGTGTTGATTTGGGTGATGAAACTGCAAGAGTGGCTTTTCAAATTACAGCTACGCCTGACCTTAAAAAAGTTAAAGAGACATTAACCAAGTTTGTTGAACACAAACTTTACGAAAAATACGATCGGATAATAATTTATATAATAACAGAAAGACAACCAAATTACTCGGATAAAAAAATTAACCCAATAATTCAGGGTAAGTTTAGTTTTGATGTCAAAAAAGATATTTTGGATTATCGGGATCTCCTTGGAGAGGTTGCTAAATTCCAAATTGAGAAAACCCGTGAAGTTGAAAAAATTTTAGAGACCAACTTTGGTGAAGAAAGAAAAGAACCTGACTGGGAAGTAGTTGATAAAGTTGAGCAAATTATCAACGAATCCACTGAGTTGTTTGTAGGAGGTTCAGAAAATTTCCAAAAACTGGACAATTTTTTAGCTGATAACTCCAGTGGTGTAATGCTCGTGACGGCTGGTGCTGGTTTTGGTAAAACATCACTTTTGGCTAACTGGGTCGATCGGGAACGGCAAGGTGACAGATGTTTTATTGCCTATCATTTCTTCAGCCAACAATATGATAAAACCCGCTATGTTAAGAGTGCTTATTGGAATTTGTTACGACAAATTTATAGATATTACGAACTCTACTATGAGCAACTGCCAAACGAACGAGAGGAGTTAAGGAAAAGGCTATACAACATATTAAAAGAGCGTGGCGCCAGGCAAGATAAGCCCTTAGTCATTGTTATAGATGCCTTAGATGAAATCGACGTAGCCGAAATGCCCTTCTCGCTACCCTTTCTCACTCCTCTGCCTCAGAATGTATTTGTTATTGTTTCAGCGAGAGCAGAATCCGAGGAAGAGCCAAAATATCTAGAAAACTGGACAGAAAAATCGCAAAAGTTGCACCTTAAGTATTTGCCAAGAGAAGCTATCGCAGACTGGTTAAAACAAACTGGTGAAGGTGAGTTAGCAGTATTTGCCGAAGATATAAATTTCGTTACCCAATTAGATGAAATTACTCAAGGCTTTCCACTTTACCTGAGTTATCTAATTGATGAGTTGAGTCACGCTGCAAAACAGAAACAAGATATACGACAACTATTGGCACAAACGCCCAAGGGATTTGAGAACTATGTCAAGCAGCAGTTAAAGCGCTTAGATGAACTAAATTTGCCCGATGAAATGTGGCAGTTTTTTGCACTGTTGACGGTAGCGAAAGGCGCACTTGAAAAACAAGATGTTAAGGCAATTACGGGAATGGGCGATCGCCCTTTACGCCAGTTGCATCAGTGTTGGCAAGTAACGCGCTGGATGAGGATTTCTGAAGACAACCTTTACGCTTTTGCTCACCCACTATTGGCAACAACATTTGCCGCTCAGTTAGGTGACAATGCTGAAGATGCTTTACAGAATTTGATGAACTACTGTAGCCAATGGCAGGAACATCATAGTAGTTATGCCTTGAGATACTATGCAGAACATTTAAGCGAGGCGAAGCAGTGGGAGGCGTTGTATGCGATCGCACGTAACGAAGACTTTTACTCGCACTCTATTAAACAGTTTCCCGATGAGCCTGACTTGCCTTTGAAGACGGTGCAGACTGCCTTGTTAGCCGCCGCCGAGGAAGACAAAGCAGGAGAAATCGCAGAATTTATGCTGTTACACGCACGGCGACTGTTGCAGACAACAGCGCAAGATTCACCCCTAGATGCTTTGCGGAAAGGCTCTTTAGAACGAGCTTGGAGACTGACAGATTTATATGAAATTGAGCGGCGTATATTGTGGTATTTATTGCTGGCGTGGGAGTTGAAAGATACAGACAAATTTGAGGACGCAGAGGAAACACTGAAGCGATTGCAGCAGCAGGAATTACCTCGTTTATCAACCCATCCGGCTATAGAGTGGCACAGCGAATATGCTACTTACCTACTCGCCCAGGTTTTTGAAGTGAGTGAGAATATCTGTACTTCTTTAGAGCAAAAGCTTTTTGATAATAGCTACCGCTGTACTTTGTGCGCGCATCTTAGGAATTCTGGTAACTTTACTGCTGCCCTGAAAACTGTGGAGAGTATTAGACCGGAGTCAAAGCAAGTATTAGAGCTAATAAATATAGCAAAAGCGCAGGCGCAGAAAGGAGATATAGAATATTCGGCTACCTTTACCAACGCTCTTGAGATCGTAAACACACTTGTTTCCACCTCAGACTGGGAAACATTGATAAAGGAGATAGCAAAAGCCCAAATAGAAGTTGCCGACAGGGCATCAGCACAAGCCACTTTGACTGAAGCTCTTGAAACAGTAGATAATAAGATAGACAACCCATTGCATCTATCAAGAGCCAATGGTATTGCGAATGAAGAGAAACAAACTGATTTTTTACAAAAAATTGTAATAGAACAAGCTGAAGCAAGAGAGTTGGCGGATGCCCGTGAAACGGCTAAAAAAATTGACTATTTAGACAGACCAGATGCCTTAATGAGAATAGCAGAGGCATACGCAAAAGCAGGGGATTTTACTACCGCTTTAGAGATAGCTACAGAAATAGATATTCAATTCATGCGAGCGGAAACTCTAGGAGTAATAGCAGAGGTACAGGCACAAGCTGGACAAACTGAAGCAGCACGAGCTACTTTTGCTAATGTCCTTAAAATTGAAAAACCCCTTGAAGCTTCAATCTCCTTTATCAGGTTATTAGCCCTAGCAAGGGTAGCAGAAGTACAGGTAAAAAATGGTCAAAAAGAAGTAGGAGTGACTACCGCTAGTATTGCCTGCGAAATCGCACAAAGTATGGATACTCCGATGGAAACAGCAAATGTATTAGCAGGAATATTAGTACCAATACTCATTGAAGCAGAAAAAATACAAGAAGCAAAAATTATCTGCGATCGCGCTTATGAAATTGCACAACAGATTAGTGACAACCAAGAATACCGAGGCTGGAAAACTTTTGGATTCGTAGCAGAAGCACAGGCAATGTTAGGAGAGTTTGACGTTGCTCTTAGAACTTTGGAAACAATCAGTATCCCATCCTTTCACGTTAATGCGCTCAGAAGTATAGCACAGTTACAGATAGAGCCAGAGCCACAGCAAATAGAGAAATACAAGATAGTTCTGAATAAAGCTGATGAAAAGTATAAAAATGCAGATTCTATCTCTCTGATTTTGGCAAACAAGGTTCACCTTTTGACTATTATAGCAGTGGCACGATCGACTATAGGAGAAACCGAAGCAGCCTTAGCCACGTTTGCCGACCTTCTTGAAGCTGCAAAAACAAAAGAACAACGGGAACGTGATAAAGATTTCTCTATAATAGCCATAGGATATGCAGAAGTAGGCGAATTTTCCACTGCTATTAAAATTAGCACAGATATTGAAGATGCAGAGCAGAAAATAAGCACATTTTTGGCAATTGCCTGCGAGCAGTTCCAAAAAGGACAACAAGTTACAACTCTTGATATTGCCCTTGCAGCTAAAGAAAAAATTGAGGATGAAGAAAAACGCTTGGAAGCGCTCAAGAGCATTGCTCAAATACAAGCAATTGGAGGAAAAGGTGAGGACGCTCTAAGAACATTAGAGGCGATGCTTAACGAGCGTAACACGCACTTACGTGATATTGCCTTATTGTTTGCTGAAACTGGTGATAGAGTAAATTTTAAACGCTTGTTAATTCCCTGTGCATACTACTTAGATACTGCCTATCAAATGTGTGAATATTTAGCGCGGCTGTATCCAGAGCAAGCATCAGCAGTGGCAAAAGTTTTGAGCGAATTGAATGAAGGGGAGCAATAGTGTGCGATCGCCCCTCAACAAACCAATCTAACTGAAGAGCGATCGCCCCTAACCCAAAAT
Source organism: Microcoleus sp. MON1_C1 (assembly GCF_036701945.1). NCBI lineage: Bacteria > Bacillati > Cyanobacteriota > Cyanophyceae > Oscillatoriales > Microcoleaceae > Microcoleus > Microcoleus sp. MON1_C1. The sequence goes on from NZ_JAUBRO010000029.1 coordinate 24,066, forward strand.
ACAAATACCTAATCTTCATCCCCTGTCGAATTAATCGGGCCAAAATCATCAGGAACCTCATCAAAAGATTGAATCTGCAATACCCGCATCATCACTTTCCACTGACGGGGTGTTGGTTTCGCTTCGGTTTCACCCGAAACCCAACGCTGATAAGTACGCAGCGGAATCCCGCAATGCACCGCAAATTCAGCCTGAGATAGCTTTGTTCGCTCAATCCTCAAAGCCTCGATCGGTGATGCACTCTCTTGGGGTCTTGTGTCTTTTTTCATTAAAATATTGGCGCGTCATATTGACGTATAGCCACAAACAAGTTTATCATCTCAGGTACGCTTTGATGCAGTGATTGCAGCACTGCACCAAAACGATTTCCCCAATGTTGTCAACTCAACACTCGGAGTAATAACAATAATGCCAAAAAACCCAGCTTGGTTGCGTTATGACCCAGACGAGAATATTTCTCGTCACGCAGCCACCGATGATGAATACTGCTACGAAATGGAAACTAAATATGGATGGACACTCAAGAGGATAGAAAAACTTAAGGGTGACACCTTGAAAGCCGATTGCGTGTTCGATGGTAAAACAGAATTTCCTAAGCCATTTCACGAACAGGATGATGACGATGCGTAAATACATTGTTTTTAGAGCCGAAGGGCGGCAACCGGGATGGGAAGATCGAATGCTATCTCACACTCATTCTCTGACTCGCATCCTTGCTGAATACTTCGATTCCTCCGATCGCCCGATCCCGCAACCAGGATACAGGCCAACCGAGTTTGTCAGGGTTGAAGCAGAACACGAACCCAATTTCCACGGTTGGAGTACCCATTACAAAACAGGTGATTGGGAAGTTGCTAGAGTCGAAACCTACACCCCCGATATCCCCAACCTTCCTGAAGGTGGTTCGAGCGAATTCGGCATGGTGGTTATCTGCTATTGTCGCTACAATCCCATCGATGCAGCGCTCAAACCAATGCCCGATCGTCAGGTTTCGATCGATGGATTCGGTGGCGACACAGAAGCCTACGAACGTTGGCTAGAATCTCAAAAAGACCCGCAAGCTGCTGAGGTATAGCGAGGTAAATTTAACGGCGATCGCTATTCGATAGACTTGCGAAAATCAAGCTTAGGGCGATCGCCCTTTTGATTTACCGCACCAAAAAAGCCGCACACTCAACATGAGAAGTCTGAGGAAAGAAATCCGCCGGCTGCACTCGCGCTAACTTATAATCCCCATTTTCGCACAAAATCTTCAGGTCGCGAGCCAAAGTAGCAGGCTTGCAGCTAACATAAACAATGCGATTTGGTTTGATTTCCTTGATAGCTTCCAAAACCGCGCGATCGCACCCTTTCCTCGGCGGGTCTAGCAGCACAATATCCGGTGTCAATCCCAAGGAAGGCAGCAAACTCTCTACTGTTCCGGCCTGAAACTCGACATTTCTCACGTCATTTAACTCAGCATTTAATTGGGCTTGTTCGATCGCCGCCGGTTGCACTTCTAAACCTATAGCTATTTTTACTTGTTTTGCCAGGGGTAAAGTAAAAGTCCCTATTCCGCAGAAAGCGTCAACCAAAATCTCGTTTCCCTGCAAATTCAATTCCCCTACCATCACCTCTAACAACGCTTCAGCCGCCTCTGTATTAACCTGGAAAAAAGTATCGGCTCTTAGCTGAAATTTCAAACCAGCAAAGCTTTCTCGCAGATAAGAACGACCAGCAATGCAGCGAGTTTCGGTACCAAAAATCACATTAGTTTGAGCGGGATTTATATTCAAACAAACCCCTGCCAGTTGAGGATATTGTTTCAGCCACTCTGATGCTTGCTCTTCGAGTCCCGGCAAGTCTCCAGTGCGAACTATTAAAGTTAGCAGCATCTCGCCGGTGCGCCGTCCGATCCGCAAGGACAAGTGACGCAATTCTCCTGTATGTTTCTTTTCGTCGTAGACTTGCCAATCCCGCCAGTGGATGTCTTCTTTGACTTCTTTTAACAAAGGATTGAGGCGCGGGTCTTGCACCGGACACTGATTGAGATTGACTAATTTGTGAGTGCTTTTTTGATAGTAACCTGCTTGGACTTGACCTGTTGCAGATATTGCCACCGGATAAGTCGCTTTGTTGCGGTATCCCAAAAATTGAGGAAATCCCTCGATTTTTCCCGTTAAAATTTCATCAACTTGCGGATTGCTAAATCCGCCAATCCGTTCTAAGGCTTGAATGATTTGATTTTGCTTGGCTGCAAGCTGATATTGATAATCTACGTGCTGCCACTGACAGCCACCGCACTTGTCGGCGACAATGCAGTTAGCTCGAATGCGGTGTTCGGAGGCTTCGAGAAGTGTGTCCAGCTTACCTGTAGCATAGGTGGATTTGACTTGCACGAGGCGCACAAGGACTCGATCGCCCGTCACGGTATCGGGCACAAACACTACTAACTCACCAAAACGACCAACTCCGTCGCCGGTGTCTGTCAAGTCGGTAATCTCTATCTCAATCAGTTGACCTTGCTGGCAAGGGTTTGCCAATTTCGTCGAGTTTGGGGTGGGGAATTTAGATTTGGTCACAAGTAGTCGTGGTAGGATTTAATATGGTAATGCAATATCGCTCTCTCTTTCCTGAGATAAGTCGTAGCGAAGCGGGGCGTAAGTCATCGCACTCAAGCTCAATTGCAGGCTGTCTTCCTGCTGCTGAAAGTCTTGGTGCTAAAGCCAAGCTTCAACCTGCAAGTCAAGCCTGCCGTGAGTTGCCCCGATCGAGCCTGTGCGATATGCTGTTGGGGCGAGCTAGCAAAAACTCGTTAAACAGTCAAAGTGTCTGCCGACATCAAAACTCTCAATCGCAGTTTTTGAGTTTTTCCCGCAGTACCCTGGAACACAGGGAAACGGGCTTGAACATCAAGCATAACGTTTGCGGAGATTTACCCGCTACTTCTAATGTTGATAAATGTTAGAAGCAAAGTAAATCGCCCAACCAAGAATCTCATCTTTAACGGATGAGAAGGTCAATTAATCTTACTCTCAAATATCCTCAATTTTTTTGAATAACAATGAGCGTAGTTAGCCAACTAATTCTCCAAGCCGACGACGAACTTCGCTATCCCAGTACGGGCGAACTTCAAAGCATCAAAGATTTTTTTAAAACCGGAGAACAGCGGGTGCGTATTGCTACTGCGCTGTCTGACAGTGAGAGAAAAATTGTTGAAGAAGCTAGTAAAAAACTCTGGAAAAAACGACCTGATTTTATCTCTCCTGGCGGCAATGCTTACGGCCAGCGCGAACGGGCTTTGTGTCTGCGCGACTACGGCTGGTACTTGCGCCTGATTACCTACGGTATCTTGGCGGGTGACAAAGAGCCGATCGAAAGCATCGGTTTGATTGGCGTTCGGGAAATGTATAATTCTCTCGGCGTTCCTGTTCCTGGCATGGTCGAAGCTATCCGCTGTTTGAAGGAAGCTTCTTTGGCTTTGCTCAATCAGGAGGATGCTAAGGAAGCAGCTCCTTATTTTGATTATATCGCTCAAGCAATGTCTTAATTGCTTTGGTGATTGCTTTCATGAATGTGGCGGAGCATTCGCGGGTGATTTTTGGGGTGATTTTATCTCGCAATTGCTCGCAAATGTTTCGCTTCTGTTTTTGGAAAGGAAATCTGCCTCATTTCTGCTAGGAAGCAATGCAGTTTAAGCTTTCCCAGATGTTGAGTTCGTCTTGTCTTTCAATGCACATTTGATTTAAAAAGTCAAGTGTTTTTGGGAGAGATTGTTTTTTGAATTTCCGGCTGTCGTACTGAATGGATGTTTTGAGCTGCGAGAGTTCTCCAAGGGTGGGGCAGGTTTGGATTTGACATCCACCCCGACCTGAAGGTACGGGGATTCCCAATCATTGCTAATTGGGTTTCTGCTTCATAGCACCAGCCTTCCGAGACTTGCTCTCTTCAGGTCTTACGGTCGCTCCACAGACTGAAACGGCTAGCCCAGCCGCCAAAATATTTTTTGCCGCATTGATATCGCGGTCGTGATTAGTCCCACACGTAGAACACTCCCATTCGCGAATGTTCAGCGACAACTTCTCAACAATGTGACCGCAGTTTCCACAGCGCTTAGAACTAGGAAACCAGCGGTCTATTTTTATTAAATCCCGCCTGTACCACTCACACTTGTAGCTTAGTTGGCGAATTAATTCACCCCAACTAGCATCGCTGATGGCAAGAGCTAATTTATGGTTTTTCACCATATTCTTGATAGCTAAATCCTCAACTACAATCGTTTGGTTTTCACGAACGAGTCGAGTCGTTAGCTTGTGCAAGAAATCTTTACGCACATCAGTTATCTGCGCGTGGATTTTTGCTACTCGTTTCCGTGCTTTTTCTCGGTTGTTGCTTCCTTTTTGCTTGCGAGCCAAAGCTTTTTGCTTTCTTTTTAACTTCTTCCGTAGTTGTTTGAAAGGTTTGGGATTGGTGATTTTATCGCCGTCGCTGGTAGCAATCAGGCTGGTAATCCCCACATCCAATCCAATAGCTTTATCTGACTTTGGAAGTGGCTTGATTGTGTAGTCGTCCACGAGGATTGACACGAACCAGAGTCCAGCAGGTGTTAACTTCACCGTAATAGTTGACGGAGTACAACCTGCGGGAATTTGTTTGCTCCAACGAATAGGTAACGGCTCGTTACATTTAGCCAAGAATACCTGTCCGTTTTTCCAACGGAAGGCAGACTTGGTAAATTCAGTGCTACCACCGTTATGCTTCTTCTTGAAATTAGGATACTTGGCTCGTCCTGCAAAGAAATTGGTGAACGCTGCCTGAAGATGGCGGAGTCCTTGCTGAAGAGGTACGCAGCTAACATCATTCAAGAAATCAAGTTCTTCATCTTTCTTCCAGTTCGTCAGCATAGAGGAAGTTTCGCCGTAGCCAACTCTTTCCTGGCGTTCGTACCAAGATTTTGTGCGGTAAGCCAAAGCCTTGTTGTACACTAGCCGAGTACAGCCCATTGTCCGTCGCAAGAGGTTTTCTTGCTCGGTGGTGGGGTAGAATCGGTAGCGGTAGGCTTTTTCCATCTTCACACTCTAGCACGTCTTTTGTGATAGAGTTGGTTTTATGTCGTATATTGTTGTTTATCTGCGGTGATTGATTACCGATCGCCCTTTTGTTTAGCAATTAAAGCTTTAGCTTGCTGCCACAGAGATTCTAACTCTTCTGGGGCATAATCTGATAAAGGTCGATCGCACGCAGCCTCCACCTTCGCAAACCGCTGCACAAACCGATCGTTTGTTCCTTGCAAAGCAGCCGATGGATCTAAATCGTACCAGCGAGCTAATTGAATCAACACAAACATAATATCTCCCAATTCCGACTGCTGCGCTGCCTTATCCTCGTGTTTGAGAGCGTGTTCAAATTCTGCCATTTCTTCGTGAAATTTCTCCCAAACGCCGTCTACACTGTCCCAATCAAAACTCACTTCCGCAGCTTTTTGAGAGATTTTCATCCCGGCGGTTATCGGCGGCAAAGTGCTGGCATAACGGCTCATTTTCGAGGCTAAAGTTGGCGGCTTTTCCGAAGTTGTGCCTTTTTCAGCAGCTTTGATTTTTTCCCAGTTTTCGTTGACTTCATCGACGCTGTTGAGTTCGACATCGCCGAAGACGTGGGGATGTCGCCGAATTAGTTTTTCTGTAATGCCCGCAGCGATTTCTGCGAAGGTAAACTGATTGGATTCGCTGGCAATTTGAGCTTGCAGAATTACCTGTAACAGTAAGTCGCCCAATTCTTCGACGATCGCATCTTTATCTCCTTTGCGAATCGCATCGGCCGTTTCATAAGCTTCTTCTATGATGTGAGGAACTAGAGTTTGGGGAGTTTGGGCTAAATCCCAAGGACATCCGCCGTCTGGCGATCGCAATTTAGCCACAACTTCTATAAGTTCTTTGAGTGCTGTGAGCGATCGACTTTCAGAATTAGACATAATAATTTACCTTTTATATCAACCGCCAAGACGGTTATAACGTTGTTAAGGGCTCCAACCATTGATTTTATTACTTCTTCCTTCTTCCTTCTTCCTTCTTCCTTCTTCCTTCTGCTATGGATTTGCTAGATGTGCGAGTGGGAGCTTTGATTTTGGGTCTCTTAATTGTCTTAGGAGGGCGCAACCCGCTCAATCCTTTCTTTTTGAATCTTTTGTAAGCCGAGCCGCCCCAATCGCTCAGATAGTGGCTCATAGCGCCCAATTCTAGACCGATGTAAACGGCTAAAATTTCGATGTGGTGTTCCCAGAGCGATCGCCCGTAACTCAAAACCACATCCTGCCAATTCCCGCCTAAGTTCCCGACTTTTTCGGCAATTGCCAATCCCAACATTCCGAAAACCGCGATCCAGATAGCGAGGTACAAGATTCGCAAAGCAGTGCCAATCAGAGGGCCGTGGGACAAAAAAGATCGGTGGCGCAGGCTTTTTTGGTACGGGAGCCAAATCGCTTTGAACCATCCCCAGCGCTGATACTGGCAGGAGTAGATATCCAAGTCGGGGCCAAACATCAGCCCGCCGAATAAGAAACTGCCGGAAACGAGCAAAGTCAGGTTGCTGCTCTGAGTCTGGCCAAAGGTGAGGGCTGCCACCAAGGGCAAACTCCACATGGTTATTTGATCGTGGGTGCGGCCAGAGGGCATTTAAAGTTTAGGATTTTTTTTACTTGATCTTTCTGAGTTACTGTGATATGATAAATCCCGGTGAGTGCAATTGGGTGATTAGCTCAGTGGTAGAGCGCCTGCTTTACACGCAGGATGCCGTAGGTTCAAATCCTACATTACCCATCAGATAACTCAATATCAACAGTTTCAGCCGTTTTTAGCCGTCAAGCCGAGAACGGCTTTAACTGTGGCTGTTGACGGCTGACTTTTGAATTGGGTGACGACTAAATTTAACATTCTGTGGCGGATGTCTCAAAAGTTGGCACCCAATGCTAGAAAATTAATTTATTGATTTTCTTTTTTAGAACCTTGGATATGAAGCCTAAAATAACCAGCCCGATCGCGTGGCAGCAAGCTGAACTGCTCATGCAGCCAGCAATGATCCGAGTGCTCGACAACATCCGCAAACAATTAGAGGAGTCTGTCTGGACTGGCACTTATCAAGAAGTGCAGATTCCAATTCCTGGCTATCAACTAATTTTAGAGCTTCAAGGCGAGCAAAGATGCGTCGATATTTGGGAACTTTGCTATCGAGTCTGCTTTGTCAACTACCAGCCCGCCCACACTCAACTGCAAAGCCAGGAAGTCGTAATTGACACTAGCTTGATTGACGATGACACTGGCGATGTAGATTGGAATCGTCTTGATGACAAAGCCAGTCAATTAATACAAGAACTATTCGCCAATTTGGGCAAATAGTCAGTTGTCAGTTGACAGGAAAGCAGTAGTTAACAGTCAACAGTCATCAGTCATCAGTCAACACTCAACAGTCAACAAAATTTTATGCTGATTCAAGAATTGCACGACATTCAAGCAGCGGCTGGTGGTACTTTTGCAGAGTTAACAACCAAAGAAATTGTGCCAGTGAGTTTTGGTAACGACGCAGAAGCGATCGCGGCAACTAAACAAGGTGTGGCTTTGTACGATCGCACTCACTGGGGACGCATTCAAATCTCAGATAGCGATCGACTGCGGTTCTTGCACAATCAAAGTACCAATAACTTTAATATACTCAAACCCGGTCAAGGTTGCGATACCGTTTTTGTTACATCCACCGCCCGGACGATCGACCTCGCCACCGCTTACGCGACAGAAGATGCCGTACTGCTGTTAGTTTCAGCCAACCGCCGCCGCCAACTGCTGGAATTGCTCGATCGCTATATTTTCCCAATGGATCGCGTCGAGTTAACAGATTTAACCGATACAACTGTTGCTTTCAGTTTCCTCGGCCCAGAAAGCACTCACCTATTAGAAAAAATCGGAGTTACCGAACTAGAAAATCAACCTTACGCTACTCACAAATTGATAAACTTTGCAGGTAGGGAAGTCCGAGTTGCGGTTGGTAGCGGTTTAGCAACTTCCGGATACACGTTAATTGCGCCAGCAAGCGAGGCAGCCAACTTGTGGAAGGAATTAGTCCAAGCTGGGGCCGTACCGATGGGCGATCGAGTTTGGGAACAACTGCGAATCGAACAAGGACGCCCCGCACCCGATTTTGAACTCACAGACGATTACAACCCCTTAGAAGCCCGTCTTTTACACACGATTACCTATGACAAAGGCTGCTACATCGGTCAAGAAACAATTGCCCGCTTGAACACCTACAAAGGAGTCAAACAGCAACTTTGGGGCGTGCAGTTGAGCGGTGCGGTTGAACCCGGAACAGCCGTCACTATTGGAGAGGAAAAAGTCGGCAAACTCACCAGTTTTACGGAAACTGAATCGGGCTTTTTTGGTCTTGCTTACATCCGCACAAAAGCGGGCGGCGAAGGACTGAAAGTGCAAGTCGGATCGGTGTCAGGGGAAGTAGTAAATGTACCTTTCTTGAGTTCCTAGTTGCGATCGATCGCCTGTTGGCGCCGCAGCGCCCAAAACTTTTTTGTTGAGGTTGATTTAGGTGAACGTTAACGCAATAAATTGACACGAAGTCCTATCTTTAGATAGATTTGCAAACCCACAACAGCAATTATTGTATATTACAGTCGTCATAGAAAAAACAGAGTTTTTCAATGAAAAAGTTTACATCGCGCTTAGTTACAATTTGCCTGCGAGTAGGAATAATCTTTGCTGTAGGAATAGCGCTGATTTTTAGCTCCGAATTGGAATTGTCGGGCAACAAAATGCAAGCGATCGCTACATCTTTAACCCCTGAAGCTAAGTCTTACGAAGTTGCCCGTCCCGCTCAGCAGCCAACAAGCGATACAGAGAAGGATGCCACGGGTGTACTTGACAATATCCGAGAAAAGCTGAATCTCGACCAACCCATTGCCCCCAGTACCAAAAAATTTATAGAATCGGTAAAAGATAACGTGGGCGAAGCAGTTACGCCGGGACAGGAAGCAGTAGAAAAAGCGGCAGAGCGAGGTAGGAGCGATCGAGCCAACTAATTCAATCGCATTCAGTTTTCAAATATCATATTCTTAGTCCGCCTGCGCGGACTTTATTTGTTTAGTAGCGATTTCCCGATCCGAATCAAGGAATGGATAATGAACCCGGATTCGATTGTTCACATCGGCACTTCAGGCTGGAGTTACGACCATTGGGAAGGTGTGCTTTATCCCCAGCAGCTACCGCTTCGCTCTAGGCTCGATTGCTATATCCAGCACTATCAAACCGTAGAAGTTAATAGCACCTACTACCGCTGGCCACCAAACACTACCTTTGCTAACTGGCGAGAGCGCCTCCCCCAAGGATTTCTCATGACCGTAAAAGCGCCCCGCGGTCTAACGCACTCCAAGCGTCTTTACTCACCAGAAAAGTGGTTGGAACGGATGAGCGAGGGACTTCAATTCCTGGGCTCACGACTGGGTATTCTGCTCGTCCAGCTTCCTCCCCAGTTCGGCTGCGATTTGGCCCGCCTAGCCTACTTTCTAGAACAGGTGCCTTCCTGGATCAAAGTAGCTGTGGAATTTCGACACCCAAGCTGGCACACAGAAGAGGTATTTTCGCTGCTAGAACGCTCTGGAGCGGCTTATTGCGTGATGAGCGGCGCCCACCTTCCCTGTATCCTGCGCGCAACGGGTTCATTCGTCTATGTGCGCCTCCACGGTCCCGACCCCAACAATCTCTACGGCGGCTCCTACTCGGATGATGATTTACATTGGTGGGCCGATCGCATCCACGAGTGGGAAAGCCAGGGGCGAAGCGTGTTCGTCTACTTCAACAACGACGGAGAGGGAAATGCAGTGAGGAACGCTTCAAAGTTAAAAACTTTTGTGGAGAACGGTACTTCCTGACAAGCGAAGATTGAGAGCGTCCCCATTATTTTGGGCGCATTCAACAACGCTCCGCAGTTCCCTGAAGCTGAATTAGGAATCGGAGGTCGCGTTCGTCTAGGTTGTTTTTTGACGATCGCACTCACCCCGAACCCGCACCTCCAACTCAACATCACCCAGCACAAGCCGATCGCCTGCTGCTCAACATTACTGAGCACTCTTGCTTCCATTTCAAACAAACCCCGTAGGGTGCGCTTGACATTGAGAAACACGAAATACTCCGTCAGTTTCTCGATGCGATAATTAAACACTTTGTAGCGGTGTTTGAAGTACAGTTCCCCATTCCCTCGGTGTTCCCACAATCCCAGCAAGTTGATGGCCACCTCTGAGCAATGGACTCTCACATCCCGCTGCACTGTGGCTATCCGTTCCTCAATTAGTCGAGCCGTAATTCCAATTTTATAGAAGCTGTTGCCGTCAGCTTTTACCTCAAGAAACTAGAGAAAGTTCACTCTTGATGCGCCTCAATAGTGCGCGGTAAATATTCAAGTCAGCCCGCCGTTCGTCAAAACAAGATAACTCTTCCACGCGGGCAACATCTACGGAGCGATCTAACTTAACTAACAGGGAATTGAAAGCCCCTGCTTGCGATCGCTCGGTCAGGAATCAGGGAGTATTTGGATTCTAGATATCAATGCCCGTCGATTGTATGTGTTTTCGGAGCCAGGGGCAGAGTGTTATGCTAGCCCGGTTGTGTTGGCCGAGTCGGATTTAATCGCACCTTTGGCATTTCCAGATTGTCAGGTGTCTGTGGAGGATTTGCTCAGGAGGAGTGCAGAGCCCAGTTGTGAGTGAGGAAACTTTAAAAATTTATGGACAGACTGAAACGGCCTTGCAATGCTGTATCAGCCAGCCGCTACAGACAGGACTTTTCAAGGCAAGCGTTGTTTTTTGGACGCTTGCTACACAAACGCCAAACTCTAACTTAACTGGTTGTAACGAAGTATACACTTGATTGTGATTATAAGTCCCTCTAAAGAATTATTTGTATATTCTCCTGAAGACAGATGATAGCAGCGACCAACGCCAATAATATACAAGGTGTACAGAGCTATTAGGTAATCTAAGGGCATAATTTAAAAGCAGTCTAGCGCCTGATAGGAAAGACATTCGACTTATCCACTTGTCCAAGCTAAACAAAGTGGCAGTATGTGGCGTAGTCTTGTGCCTTACTTCAGGTTAATGACCAATTGAGCTTTGATTCTTAATTAATTAAGTTTACCTGATTTCTTCTTTCTCTGTTCTACCTGTCAGACCCTAATTACCCTGTTGTTATAAGTACCTATAAAGAATTGTTTGTAGATTCTCCTGAAAAAGGAGGAGAGCAGCGACCAAGGGAAATAACATCAAAGTCTACAGAGTTATGGGGGAATCTAAAGCCAGAATAAAAAGCACTCTTTTTGGGCCTTATAAGACATACATTCGGCTTACGCACTTGCCAAAGTTGAACAAAGTTGCAGTAGGTGGCGTAGTCTTGTGCCTTACTTCAGGTTAATGACCAATTGAGCTTTGATTCTTAATTAGGTTTACCTGATTTTTTCTTTCTCTGCTCTATCTGTCACACCCTAACTACCATCTGGTAATACGCTTCTTTGTAGATGGCACAAAGGTTACCCGACATTTTCGCAGTTTAAGACATTTGTGTTGCTTGTAGGTCATTGGGTATACCCAGACTGACAAATTTTCCTTTTACCCGATCACACTTATTTAAGAAGTATCATGGTTAACTTACTCAGACCGCCCAGTGTTTCTTCAAGCTCTCGCTTCAGTACTGTAACTGGTTTGTGGAGGCAACAGTCTCTTTACGACAGGAGGGCGCTGAAGACTGGTATCGTCCATTTCGGGCCAGGTCGTTTTTTTAGGGGTCACCTTGCCTACATAATACATAACTATCTTGCACAGAAGGGTTTCCAAGAGCAGAGATGGGGGATTTGTGGGGTTAGCCTCAAGAGTCAACAGACCATTACTAGGTTGAAACCACAGAGATTCCTTTACACTTTGACCAAACACTCTAGTTGCGCTCAAAATCCTGAGGAAGCGGAAGTTATAGGTTCTATCAGGGAAATAGTTAATGGTAGAGAGAAGTGCGAGTATGTGCTTGAAAAGATGGCGTCTCCCTCTGTCCATCTGGTGACTCTTACTATTACTCAAGGAGGGTACCATCTAGACAAGAATTTTAATCTCGACACAACGCATGAAGACATCGCACACGATCTGCGAAATCCTTCCACTCCAACAACTGCAATTGGCTTTATAGTAGAGGCGCTACGCCGACGACGCGATCGCTCAATGACTCCGTTCACCACCCTTTCTTGCGACAACCTCCCAAGAAACGGGGAGATCCTGCGAAAAGCAGTGCTAGCTTACGCTGAAGAGATCGATCCTCAGCTTGCAGAATACATCAGGGATAACGCCACGTTCCCTAATTCGGTTGTAGACAGGATTGTGCCTCAAGAGCAAGAATCCGACTATAACTACCCCAGCAGACTCTTGCAAGTTCGCGATCGCGCACCGATTGTAACGGAACCATTTTGGCAGTTTGTCGTGGAAGACAACTTCACAGGCGATCGACCCAAGTGGGAAGATACGGGGGTGATTATGACTAGCGACATCACTCCCTTCCTCTATATGAAGTCGAGATTCTTGAATGCAGTACACTCTTTCATAGCCTGTTTAGCTGTAAGAGCAGGTATAGAGTATATGCACGAGGCGATCGCGGTACCGGAATTCCAGTTGTTTACTCGGCTTCTGATGGACGATATCGCAGCAGCAACACCAGTGCCTCGCGAGATGTGCGAACAATATATGGAGCAGGTATTACTAAGGCTCAGTAACGAGGCTCTTCCCGATACTACTGAGAGAATCTCTTCAGAAACCTGTAGGAAAGTAGGCAAGTATATATTTCCGATACTTCAGGATGCTTATAGCCGAAAGGTCAGCATGAAGCGGATTATACTTCCCGTTGCGGCGTGGCTGCTTGCAGTCCGAGAAGAGGCGTGCGAGTCTGGTCAACCCTATCAGGCCAAGGATACCCAAAGCGCAATTACAGCGATTCAAGAAGGCGCAGTGATTAGCGGGATTCTGGGATTGGAGAATTGCGAACAGACAGAGGTCGTAGATAATGAATGCCAACAAGCTTTGCGAGATCTCCAGACCCACGGACTATTAACTACGCTTAAAAATTACAGTGAGGGAGGTCTTTTAAATGAAAGCGCTTCAGCATGATTTGGTGGTGCTTTTCGATCATGACGGAACTGTCGTTGACAGTGAAACCATAGCACTTAAGAGCGCCTGGAGACTGACAAATGAAGTGGCCCGTGAGTTCCCTGGCGCTCAACACTATGAACTTGAGGACTTTGTTAAAAGCTTCGCCGGGAAACCCTACAGGGAAATACTCAAAAAGATCTACCCAGACTCCTTAACCAGTCTCAATGAGCGCGATATTGACAGGCTAGTGGCCGAAGAAGAAAAGAGAGCGATTGAACGGCTTACTGTAGAGGCAAAAGCGACGGTCGGAACGCCGCAAGTGCTGTCTTCCCTGCGCGACGACGGATTTGAATATGCACTTGTAAGTAACAGCAGCTTGCAGCGGCTGAGTGCTTGCCTTACTGCTGCTGCCCTGACCGACTTTTTCCCAAGCGAGCAGGTATTTAGTGCTCACGACTCTCTCCCTGTTCCGCGTCCCAAACCGCTTCCTGACATCTACCTACACGCAGTGAAGTGTCTGGACGCAGAAGTTTCGGGTTGCGTGGCAATTGAAGATTCTGTCAGTGGGGTAAGGGCTGCGGTTGCCGCTGGAATTGGGCAGATTATCGGTTATGTAGGGGGAACTCATATAAGCGAAGATGAACGAAGCAGCCGTGCAGATGGTCTTGTGTCGGCTGGTGCCCACCAAGTTATCGAGCGGATGGACGATTTAATCGGTCTATTATCAGCAACCCCAGTGTAAGGACACGGGGCATCAGGCGTAGGCTTGAGGCCCTTAGTTAGGATGGTGAAAAACGGCGTTGCTGAATATCAAGAATTCTCCGCCATCGAACGCTTCACCTTATGAATCCAGCCTTCGCGAAGCTGAATGCCACGCTTCTATTTCGTAGAAATGAAGCGTGGTAGTTCACAGAGCATTTTAGGCTGACAGGTCATCCGGGTCTGCGAGTCGCAATGCCTAGTTTAACTCCTTTAACCTGTCGCACCCGATCCATAACGGCTACAGCCAAGCCAAAATCAACCTTTTCGTCAGAGTTAATCACGGCAATCAGGCCTTGACGAGTAGCAGCTAAGGCGCTCAGTTGTGCGGGCAAAGCCTCTACCGTTGTGGGCTGACGATCGAGACTGACTTGTCCTTTTGAATCAATCGTGATGGTGACTCGGTTCGTTACCTGTGTCGGCTGGCTCGAAGTCGCTTTGGGCAAATCCACAGGCAGTCCTTCAGGGTTGGTTAAGAACAAGCTAGAGAGAATGAAAAATGTGAGCAGCGAGAACACCACATCAATCAGCGGCACAATATTAATTTGTGGAGGAATTTCAGGGTCTTTGGGTAAGTTCATATTCTTTTTGTGCAATTCGATAATGACGACGATAGAGCAGTTCTAGCTGCCCTGCATATTCTTCAATTCGGCCAACTTCGCGCTGATATAAGCCCCGGTAAATGCTGGAAAATGTCAGAGTGATAATGCCCACGAGTAATCCGGCAGAAGTGGCAATCAAGTCTTCGCTAATGCCTGCGGTCAAACCCGATTTATTTGTCGCTCCAAGGTTGCCAATATTAATCGAGGCAAATGTGGTCATTAGCCCAAATACTGTGCCTTGAAGACCGAGCAATGGTGCTAGCGCAACGATCGTGTCAAAAATATGATTGAACCGCTTCAGTAGCGGAATTTCGATTTTTCCCTCGGTTTCTAGCGCTAGAATAAATTCTTCAGGTGTCGCGTCTTCAAGCTGCAACGTGCTGAGGAAAATGCGGGCGATCGGTAAGTCAACATTCTGCTTGAGCTTATCGATCACACTTACCATGTTATTGAGTTGATAGAACCGCAAAACATCATGAGCAACTTGCTTTTGTCGTCTGTAAATTTTGATCCAGAATATGGCGCGTTCGCTCGCCAGCGTTACCGATAGAATTGAACAAAGCAGCAGCGGCCACATGACAAGACCGCCTGCCAAAAATTGTTCACGTATTGCTGAAAAATTCATCCACTTCTCCTAATTGACCGCTGGCAGCGCCAGCAATTTTGCTCCACAGCACTGATGATAATCTATCTCAATAAAAAATCCAATACCAAAGGCAGATGAATTTGAGTCTTCCAAGGCCATACGAGGAAATTGGCATCATCTTGAATCAACGCCAGCCGATCTTGACGGAGTGGCAAGCAGGTTGAAAGCAAGGCTGCGTCAAGGTTTTGAGTTGAGTGACCAAGCGAAGTTCCTTTCGCTTGGTCACTCAAGAAAAGAGAGTGGCGATCGTAGAGAATCAGGTTCAAGGATCTCTCGGACGATCGTATGAGTCAATAAGCCTGTCAATAATTCGCTATCTTTTTTGAGGTTCAGGGGCTTCAATGCTTTTACCATCAAGGTTCCAGAGGCATTGTCACCCCGTTAACAGCCGATCGCCAAACCAATACCTCGGGCGACAACTTCATCGGAGATCGGTCATGCGCTCGACTTGCCATGCAGATCCGCCAAAATTGACTGCACCTTTTTCATCCATTCTGCAATACTGATAATAAGCCGTCATCACAAGGTCATAAATTAAGATGAACAGCAATACCAGCACAGGCTCAACAATCAAGCTGAATCAAGCATCCCTGTCTCTTTTACCTGGAAACGTGCGCGTACCCAAGTACGATCGCCATCAAATTACTAATGGAATTGTGCATATTGGGGTTGGTGGATTTCATCGATCGCACCAAGCGCTCTATCTTGATGATTATTTCCATCAGAATCCTGGTAGTGATTGGGGAATTTGTGGTGTTGGATTGCTGGACAATGACTATGACAAGCGTATGCGGGATGCGCTGCTGTCTCAAGATTGTTTGTATACCTTAGTTGAGCGATCGCTACAAGGAGATCGGGCTCGAATCATTGGCTCAATCACTCGATACCTGTTTGCACCAGACAATCGTCAAGCAGTTATTGAAGCATTAGCAGAGCCCAAATGCCGAATTGTTACTCTAACGATCACTGAAAGTGGCTACTACTACATTGAAGGAAGTGGCAATTTCGATGTAAACCACCCGACGATGCAGCACGATTTGCAACATCCTGACCAACCAATTGGGACATACGGTTTTTTGACAGCCGCACTCGAAAAGCGGCGTAAACAGGGGTTGGCACCGTTTACAGTCTTGTCCTGCGACAATATCCAGGGCAACGGCAACATGGTGCGGAAAATGCTAACAACATTTGCCGAAATGCGCGATCCAGAGTTAGGACGTTGGATTGCTGAACACGTTGCGTTTCCCAACTGCATGGTCGATCGCATTACTCCGCTGACAACCCCAGCAGATATCCAAATGGTGGGCCAACAGTTTGGTATTGATGATGCGTTTCCATGCGTCGCGGAGCCTTTCACCCAGTGGGTAATCGAAGATACCTTTTGTGCAGGCAGACCCGATTGGGAATCCGTTGGCGTACAGATGACTAAGAATGTTCATCCCTATGAAATGATGAAAATTCGGCTGCTCAATGCCAGCCATATGCTGATTGGCTATCTCGGCTCTGTTGCCGGTTATACCTACGTTTATGAAGTCATGGCCGATCCCTTGTTTCAGCAAGCAGTGGCTAACCTGATGGATGAGGTGACACCAACACTCCAACCCGTTCCTGGGATTGATTTAGACGATTATAAAAAAACTTTAATTGAACGGTTTTCCAATCCCAAAATTCGCGATCAGCTTCCGCGCCTGTGCCTGAATGGATCGGCAAAAATTCCTAAGTTTGTTTTGGGATCGCTCCGCGATAAATTACAACTTGAAGGTGCGATCGATTACCTAAGTTTGACGATTGCTGCTTGGTGTCGATACATCAATAGTCATGATGAACAAGGGCAACCTATTCCCATTGATGACCCATTAGCAGACATCCTGACTCAACGCGCCAGTTTGAGTCAATTAGATCCCAGACCATTACTGGGCCTATCTGAAATTTTTGGAGATTTAGTAGAGTCACCACGTTTCGTTGAGGCTGTTGGTGACCAGTTGCGTAGTTTGCATGAGTTCGGTGCTAAAGGAACGCTAGCCCGATTGTCATAGGCACCATCCGCATCCGTGAGGAAACTTATTTGGCGTTGCAGAATTTGAGGAGGATTCTTGTGGGGATTAGGGTTAGGCGTCCCGCCTGCTGTGAAAATACACGCCTTCGGGGTACGAGAGTCCATGCCACAAAACCATCAAAATCATCCCGCAATTATGCAACACCACTTATTTGACACTGCCACGGCTGCACTACGTTAAAGCCGTGGGATTCTCCCGTCTAGCCCAGCTCTATGTCTACGAGTGCAAAGGGAAATTCAGCAGCCAGTACAGCGCAGTATTTATTGAGGTCATTCTTTCCTATCTTCCCTCTGACCAAAGCATCTATCTTAAGGCGGATTCTTCTGAGTGAGTAACTCAGGTTCAATAGAGAAGACCGTGTATGCCTACGGATGAAGGTTCATGAAGCGCGACGCCACAGGCAAGTTTGTTAGCAATTGGAACTCGGAGACGAAACAACGAGTGAGCGTATCTCTTACCAATACAGCATGGCGATCGCTCGATAAAGAGGCTTATAGGCGAGGAATTTCTCGCTCTGAAGTCATTGAACGCTTTGCCCGCAGTCTTGAGAGCGAACAGTTGTTCTGTGCCCGAGAAACTGAGGGCAAGGTAGCAACGATTCTTGAAAGCATTACGGATGCTTTTGTCGCCTTCGATCGCGACTGGCGATACACCTACGTGAATCGGGCGGCGGCTAAAATCCTGCACAAAACGCCAGAAGAGCTAGTGGGAAAGCACGTTTGGAACGAGGTTTTTCCTGAGTTGGTCGGTGGAATTGCCGATCGGGAACTACATCGGGCAGTGATGGAACAGGTTCCTGTTTCCTGGGAAGAATTTGGGGAGCCGGTTCAGCGTTGGTTAGAGGCGAATGCCTATCCCTCTGCGGAGGGTGTAGCGGTTTATTTTCGAGATGTGACGGATCGCAAGCTTGCGGATGCAGAACGAGAACGGTTGTTGCACGAGCTGGAAATTGAACGCGCCCGATTTGAAGCCGTTTTGCGACAAATGCCTGCTGGAGTCATGATTGCCGATGCGGCATCCGGTAAATTAGTTCTGGCGAACGAACAAACCAAGCAAATTGTTGGGTATGGCTACGAACAATTGCTGGAGATTGAGGACTATGCACCCCTTATTCCCAGTGAAATCTTTCACTTAGATGGTCAACTCTATTCGCCTCATGAGTATCCATTGGTGCGATCGCTAAAAACAGGTGAAGTCGTTACCAACGAAGAGATAGAAATTCATCGAAATGATGGTAGCCGCATTTTCATTAACGTCAACTCAGCACCAATTTTAGATAACCAGGGGCAGATTGTTGCAGCCGTTGTTGTCTTCCAAGACGTGAGCCAACAGCAAGCTGCGCTACACGAACGCAAACTTGTAGAGCAAGCCTTACGCGAGAGTGAATCGCGGCTACGAGGTTTATTTGATGCAAATCTCATTGGCATCATCATCGGAGATTTTCAAGGCAATATTTTAGAAGTTAACGACGCTTGGTTAGCGGTTTTGGGTTATACACGGGAAGAAGTTTTATCGGGGAATGTAAATTTCCTTGAAATTACCCCACCAGAGTATCGGCATCTAGATCGGCAGACAATGGCCCAAATGAAACAGGTTGGCTGCCATGCGCCGTTTGAGAAAGAATATATTCGTAAAGATGGTACTCGTGTTCCTGTCTTGATTGGAACTGCTTACCTGGGAGGAGCAGACGATTTAGGAATCGGATTTCTCATTGATTTGACAGAGCGCAAACGACTGGAATCGGAACTGGAGCAGCAAGAGCAACAGTTCAAAATGGTGGCTGAAAATGCCCCGGATATTATTAGCCGAATTGATGCAGAGTTTCGCTACCTTTATGTCAGCCCTTCTATAGAACTGGCAACAGGTATTGCATCAGAGCAATTTCTTGGCAAGACTAATGCCGAGCTAGGAATGTCAGAAGACATATATCGTGTTTGGCATGACAGTTGGCGGCAAGTCTTTGCAACAGGCTCCGAACAGACGATTGAATTTAAGTTTCCGACTCCAAAGGGTATTCGATGGTATCAGTCGCGTATTGTCCCTGAATTTACTTTTGATGGCTCCGTAGAAACGGTATTGGGGATTACTCGTGATGTGACCGATTACAAACAAGTTGAACAGGCATTACGAGAGAGCGAAGAACGCTTGCGATTAGCACTGACAGCGGCTCAGATGGTTGTCTGGGATATGGATTTGCAGAGCAATCGAGTGGTGTGTTCTGGTAATGCTCTAGACGTTTGGGGTCTTCACGAAGGGACGGGAGAAGAGTTTGTTGCGCTCATTCATCCAGACGATCGACAACAGGTACTCCAAGCGACGGTAGCGGCAATGGCTGGAGAACAGCCCTACGCACCGGAGTATCGAGTAATTTGTCCAGACGGCGTTGTGCGCTGGCTCAACAGTCAGGGGCAAGTCTATCGGGATGAGACGGGGCAAGCAGTTCGCATGATTGGCGTTTCGGTTGATATTACAGAACGCAAACAGATCGAAGCAGAACGCGATCGCCTTTTAAAACGAGAACAATCTGCCCGACTCGAAGCCGAAACCGAGCGCAAGCGGTTGCATGACATCCTGATGCAATTGCCTGCCATGATTGCCATTGTTAAAGGTGCCGATCTTGTGTATGAATTTGCCAATCCCACCTACCTGCAAGGGACTGGACGCACTCTAGACATCATTGGTCAACCACTGCGGCAGGTTTTCCCGGAGTTAGAGGGACAAATTTACTTTGACGTGCTTGAACAGGTTTACCGGACGGGAGAAACATTTATTCGGGAGGAGTCACCTACTTACTGGGATCGGAACGGCGATGGGGTGTTGGAAGAAGCATTTTTCCACTGCATCTTTGCAGCTTGGCGGGATGCTGAGGGAACCATTCAGGGTATGTTGATTTACAACATTGAAGTGACAGCCCAGGTGCGGGCAAGGCAACAAATTGAACAACTGCTCAAGAACCTCCAGCAGAAAGAAGAAATTCAGCAATTCCTAATCGAATTGAATGACGCAATTCGTGCCATTCAAGAGCCGAAGGAAATTATGTGGCAAGTGGTTTGTGCCACAGGCCAACACTTCCAAGTTACTCGCTGTACCTACGGTGAAATTGATCCAACTCAGGAATACGTCATCGTCGATCGCGACTATTGCAATGGTGTAATCAGCATCGTCGGTAGCCATCACATGGATTCGTTTGGTCGTGAACTCATTGCTGAATTAAAGCAGGGCAAAACTATCGTCGTAGATGATGTCGATCGCGATCCTCGGACTGCCGGATCGGGGGCTGCTACCTTTGACGCAATTCAAACCAAATCTCTCCTGTGTGTTCCCTTAGTGAAAGAAGGGCGATTTGTTGCATTGTTGGTGTTGCACCATGCCTCTGTTCGCCACTGGACCGAGGAAGATGTGGTGCTGATGGAGCGAATTGCTCAAAAAACCTGGCTAGCCGTGGAGCGATCGCGGGCGGAAGAGGAATTGCGAGAAAGTGAAGCTAATCTGCAACTCGCGCTGAACGTCGGACGCATGGGAACGTGGGACTGGGATATACAGATGGACACTGTAACCTGGTCTGATGGACACTTTGCCATCATAGGACTTCAACCAAATGAGTACGAACCCAGCTATGAACTGTGGGCTAAAAGTGTTCATCCAGACGATATAGCCGTAGCAGAAGCAGCAATTCAACAAGCGCGGCTGGAGCGAACGGAGTATCACCACGAATATCGCATCCTTTGGCCGGATGGTTCCATTCATTGGGTAGAAGCCAGAGGACGGTTTACCTACAATACACAGGGAAAGCCGATCCACATGATCGGCATTCTCATTGACATCACACAGCGCAAGCAAGCCGAACAGGAACGGGAACAACTACTAGGGCGCGAACGCATTGCCCGTTCAGAGGCAGAAGCGGCACAGCACCAATTAGCCACTATTTTTGAAACGTCTCCGATTGGACTTGCCCTATTAGATGAAAAGCAGCGATTTATTGCCATCAACGAAGCATTAGCAGAAATTAATGGATTAACCCGCGAGCAACATTTAGGAAATTCCATTCCAGAACTTTTTGGTCAATTCGATCCCAAATTAGTTGAAGTCTTTCATCAGATCTACACCACAGGAAATCCCTTTATTTCACCAAACTTTGCGGTGAATGTTCCCGGACGCGGCGATCGCCGTCCCGGTTACTACAACGTTTACTATCTTCCGACTGTGAACTCAAATGGTCAGGTTGAAGGGGTTTTAATTTATGTAGTCGATGTGACTGAGCGCGTCAGGCTAGAGCTTGCCCAACACTTTCTCTCTGAGGCGAGTGCAGTGCTGGCATCCTCACTCGATTATCAAACGACTTTAGAGCGAGTCGCGCAGCTTACAGTGCCGAAATTAGCGGACTGGTGTACGGTCCACATGATAGAAGAGGATGGTGCGATCGAGCAGATTGCAGTGGCTCACGTTGACCCTGCCAAACTGGAATGGGCACATCAGATTAGAGATAAGTATCCTATGAATCCGGATGACCCTCGCGGTGCTGCATTTACACTGCGAACTGGACAACCTGATTTGGTGCCGGAGATTCCCGATGAACTGTTGGTACACGCAGCGCGGGATTCAGAGCATTTAGAGATTCTACGGCAGGTTGGCTTCAGATCCGTAATGACGGTGCCACTACGAACTCAGGCACGAATTCTAGGGGTCATCTCCTTTGTTTCAGCCGAATCTGGACGCCAGTACACCCCGACAGATTTGGAACAGGCAGAGGAATTGGCTCGTCGTGCTTCCTTGGCGATCGACAATGCTCAGTTGTACCGGGTGGCTCAACGCGATCGCACAAAAGCAGAAGCCGCTAACCGAATTAAAGACGAATTTTTAGCCGTATTGTCCCACGAGTTGCGCTCGCCCCTCAATCCGATTCTGGGCTGGACAAAATTGCTGCGAACTGGGCGATTAGATGCCACAAAAACGCAGCAAGCGCTGGAAACGATCGAACGCAACGCCAAGCTGCAAGCCCAATTAATTGAGGACTTGTTGGATGTCTCGCGCATTCTGCAAGGAAAAATGACGTTAAACGTCGCTCCTGTGAATCTAGCGGCAATGATTGAGGCTGCCCTAGAAACGGTACGACTGGCAGCCGAAGCCAAACACATTCAAATCCAGACCACATTTAATCCTATTTCAGGAACGGTTTCAGGCGATACCAATCGCCTCCAACAAATCGTCTGGAACCTGCTTTCCAACGCTGTCAAGTTCACCCCAACCGGAGGACGCATCGACGTGCAACTAGAGCAGGTTGGTATGTACGCTCAGATTCAAGTCAAAGATTCTGGAAAAGGCATCAGTCCAGACTTCTTACCCCATGTGTTTGACTACTTCCGTCAAGAAGATGGTACAATAACCCGACAATTCGGCGGATTGGGATTAGGGCTGGCGATCGTCCGTCATTTTACCGAACTGCATGGAGGAACCGTTCAAGCAGACAGCTTAGGACAGAACTTAGGGGCTACATTTACCATCCGGCTACCGTTAAACATCGTAGAGCCGGAACCCTCTTCTGATGACAGGCACGCAGAAAGTGCGGCAGACTTAGCAGGTGTTCGGGTCTTGGTTGTGGACGACGATGCAGATATGCGGGAGTTGGCAGCATTCACCCTGATGCAATCTGGCGCACAAGTTACGACAGCCGCTTCGGGGGTACAGGCGTTGGCCCTCCTGAATCAATCTGTCCCCGATCTGCTCTTATGTGACATTGGAATGCCAGAGATGGATGGCTATGCCCTGATTCGACAAATTAGAAAGTGGTCACCCCAACAGGGAGGTATGATTCCTGCGATCGCACTTACTGCCTATGCCGGAGAGATCAATCAGCAGCAAGCCTTAGCTGCCGGATTTCAGATGCATATCTCCAAGCCTGTTGAACCTGAGGAATTGGTAAAAGCGATCGCCCGTTTGCTGAGACACTGAATGATTTGAGGATTAGCCTAATGCTGCTTGGTATAGATTTAGGAACAGGCTCTGCTAAGGCATTGCTCCTAGCGACAGACGGAACCACTATAGGTGAAGCATCAAGCTCTTATCCCGTTCATTCACCCCACCCGGGATGGGCTGAGTCGGAACCAGAAGATTGGTGGTTAGCTGTTGCCTCGGCTGTTAGGAAGGCAGTGGGAGATCGCGCTGATGGGGTACAGGCGATCGCACTTTCAGGACAAATGCACGGCGTTGTCCTAGCTTCGGAGTCGGGTCAGCCCCTGCGCCCTGCTATCCTTTGGGCAGATACTCGCTCTAGTGCCACGCTTAACACTTATCATTCGCTCGATGCAGCTATTCTAGAGCGCTTGGGCAACCCGATTACGGCTGGAATGGCTGGTCCAACTTTGTTGTGGCTACGAGAACACGAGGCTACTGTCTACACCGAAGCGCGTTGGGCACTTCAGCCAAAAGATTGGCTGCGGTTACGGCTGACTGGAGAAGTTGCAACCGAACCATCTGATGCTAGCGGTACTTTGCTTTACGATATTGTGTCGGACAACTGGGCTGGGGAAGCAATCGGGGCGCTGAATCTACGTGGTGATTGGTTACCAAAAATTATCCCCTCTAGTGCGATCTCCGGCTACCTAACAACTATTGCTTCAGAGCATCTCGGCTTACCTGTTGGCTTACCGGTTATCGCCGGTGCTGCGGATACCGCAGCGGCGGCACTTGGTAACGGACTACTAGAGCCTGGATTGGTTCAACTAACGATCGGCACAGGCGCTCAAATCATTACACCTCGATCGCAACCAATTATCGATCGTCATGGTCGTACCCATCTCTATCGAACCGCCCTACCTAACCAGTGGTACACCCTTGCAGCAATGCAAAATGCCGGCTTAGCGCTTGAGTGGGTGCGAGGTATCCTCGGCTTAAGCTGGCAGGAAGTCTATACTAAAGCGTTTTCTGTTCCCCCAGGATGTGAAGGGTTGACATTTTTGCCCTACCTCACGGGTGAGCGAACTCCACACCTCGACCCCTATGTACGCGGGGCATGGGTGGGGCTGGGACTTCATCACACACAGGCGCACCTGATGAGGGCAGCTTTAGAGGGAGTTGCTTTTGCTTTGCGACAAGGTTTTGAGGCACTTGAAGCAACAGGTTTTAAAGCGACAGAACTGCGTTTAGCAGGCGGTGGAACTGCAGAAATGCCTTGGAAACAATTACTGACCGATGTATTGAGAATACCCCTCTATTCAACTACAGTTGCTGCGGCTTCCGGACGTGGTGCTGCTCTACTGGCGGGTATCGGAATTGGCGTATACGCCGATGCTAATGACACCATCAAACTGGCAGGCACACCAATGCTTGCTGCCACTCCCCAATCAGTTGATCCAATCCTAGAAGAGGCTTGGTTTCGATATCAATCCCTTTATCCACGACTTAAGAAAATGTCATAGGAGTTATGCCTAAAGGAGGAGGTACTAGAACCTATCCACAAATTACTCTTAAGCTAAGACTGATTAACATCAGTCAAATAAAATAACTAAGTCTACTACAAGAAGAGGGAGATATTACATGAATATATTAGCTGGAATTAAGCTACCAAAATCAGTCGAGGCCTCGGATGTATATATACGGTGTAATGAATCTGCCTCTATAAGCTACCAGGAAGATGACAAAAAAGTTGTTTTATCTCGGGGTGGTGTTGTCTCCTCAAATTCTTACTTTAATTCGTTTTACGAGAGATATTATACTCAATATACAACTCTTAGCTCTATCTACTATGTGCTGAAACTTGAAGGCGATTTTAAAGTTTCTGTTTACCGAGAATTTGATGGACAAAAAAACAAAGAAATTATTTCTGAAGAGAGCTTTGAGAAATGTCAGTTCTCTGATCCTGTAAAAATCTCACCAATAAATCTCCTTCAAGGTAAAAAAGCGGGCAGAATATATTTTGAAATAACTTGTTCTAGTGAACAGGGTGAATTTAAAGGGGCCTGGATAGCAACCGATCAAAGTAAAACTAGAGAAGCATCCTTGGGGATTGTAATTTGCACCTTTAAAAAAGAGGACTTCATACAAAATACATTAAGTGCAATTTTTCAAGATGAATTACTAGAAACCAAGGACTTTAAAGTATTCGTGGTTGATAATGGTAGAACTTTAGATGAAGCTGATTTCGGAAAGCCAAAACTGAGGCTAGTTCCTAATATAAATGCTGGTGGAAGCGGGGGCTTTACCAGAGGGTTGGTAGAAGCTTTAGAGGAAGAAAAATATTCTCACTTTTTGCTTATGGATGATGATATAGAGTTAGAAAGTGAATGTATTTATAAATTATTTCCTTTGTATGAATACGCCAATTCGGATTTTGCTGTAGCGGGTGGACTGCTAAATTTACAAAAAAAGCATATGTTGTATGAAGCAGGAGCATCGTACAACGCCTATTCTAAAACTAGAGGATTTGGACCTGGGGCATTAATTGCTTTAAATTATAATATCGATTTACGAGATTCTAATTCTCTCAACAGGTTGCTCAAGGAAGAAGATGTAGATTATGGCGGATTTTGGTTTTTCTCTTTTTCTAAGGAACTCGTTGAACAAACTAAATTACCGCTGCCTTTATTTATCAAAATAGATGATGTAGAGTTTGGCTTAAGAATAAAAGAGTTGGGCAATAACATTGTAGCTTTTCCATCACTTGCGGTGTGGCATCAACCAGCGGCGGCCAAAAATGTAAATTGGGAAAATTATTATTATATCCGCAATGATTTAATAGCTTATTCCATCCATTATTCTCCAGAATATATGGCTGCAGTTGAGCATTTGACAAAAGTAATACTTCAGGCTTTAGCAAAATTTGATTACAATCATGTAGAGATGGTTGTAAAAGCTTTTGAAGACTATCTAAAAGGCCCAGATTTTATCAAAAACACTGACCCAGAAAGCTTTCACATGAGCATTGTACAGCTTAGTAAAAGCTATAACAACCAAAATGAGGTAGATAAAGTAGCTGGTACTAACCTTTTGACTAGGTGGTTTAAAGTTGCTGCTGAAGGTAGTAATGAATGGTCATCCGTAAGGGAAAAATGGAAAAGTGCTGCCCAGGAGATAACATCTACTATATTTTGGCAGCAATACCTTGGGCTAAAGAAATAGAATTGACCGCCTCCACTGGTTGATGGTTGACAGCTTAGGCCGCCAGCAACTCAACCATTCACAACAAAAGCGCCTTGGGATTAATTGTGGTAGTTGACACTCCCCCGTCACAACGTAGCTTGACGGGGGATTCTTCCTTCACAGCTTGATGCCAAGTAAAAGCAGTGCCTTTACTTGGTCTTACTCTAGGTCCAGAAGCTACTGAGGTATGCCCTACGTCTCAAATTCGTAAACCTCGATTTCTAATGTTTTTAGCTGCATGGATGTTTCTATAGCCATCCTAAATCATTTGTGAATTTCTTACTCCCTCCCCTTGATAAGGGGAGGGTTGGGGTGGGGTCAAAAATTTACGACTCCTGCAAGGATTGCTATATCATGGTGAGGGCCACATTAGGGCATTCCCACTTTCTGATATCCGATGAAAGCCAATTTACAGCAGATTGCAAGCTTATAGACGGCAATAGCAGCATTTAGAAAACCAGTTTTTTAGATGTTGAGGATTAATTAAATCAAGTACGAAGTGCGACCCGGATTTAGTATCAGATGGAAGCAACTTGAGTTAAATGATGACATAATTTTCGCCCACAACAGATTGAGTGACCTGTGGTTCCGGCTCTATTGGGTCGCTGTAATGAGTGTCAATGTATTTCATGAAACTTTCCCGATAAGCTTTGAGATGCGAGTTAAGTGCTTCGATATCCTGCTCTCCTGTCGCGAAACCCCTCTCTCTTCTGAAGTGACCGGATTCCTTAACAAAAGCCATGTCAACTTGCCACAAAGCTGAATCCACCGGGCGATATGACAAATCAACAATATCGTAAGCTGCGAAGCCTTGGGACTTCATAAAACTCATTACATCATACATCTGACCGAACAAAGTAACTTCTACAATTACATATTCAGTCTGCTGCAAAATCTCAGTTGCTCCTGCTAAAACATCTAATTCCTGTCCGTCTACATCAACTTTAATTAAATACGGGCCTGGCAAATTTCTTTCCCTGCATATTCCATCCAAGGTAATTGCTGGTATTTTTCTCAAATAAGGATCGCTGCTGTCAGTAACGCGATTTTCAGAAATGGAAGAATGCAACATAGAGGGACTGACGTTAAGCGTGAAAACTCCCGCTTCTTTCGTCGCGGCAGCGATAATGTATTCCGCACTTTTGAGCTTGCGGCAAATTTTGGCGAGGTAAGGTTCATTTTCGGCGATGGGTTCAATTAGCAAATGTCGGGAATTAGGGAAAGTATCGTAAAGGTTAAAAGTTCCCAATGCCGCACCGACATCAATCACAGTTTTTGGTTCAAAACCTAAGTTTTTAGCCAGCAGCAAGCTGCCTGACATTGAGTTTCTGAGAATTCCTGTTTGTTGTTGGCTCACAATTTTTTCCGGATTTCAATGTGGATATAATTAATATTATGTCTTGCAGCAGAGTTATTGTATGTCCGAATAAAGAAACGAAGCAATCGCAAACCTCGGCGATTGCTTCCCTTCGGATCGCAATGACACAAATAGGTTTTAACTGAGATATTGCACCATTGTAAAGCAGTTTTTTAGGAACAGGCAAGATGCCTGTTCCACAAGAAAATTTACTCGTGGAACAGGCATCTTGCCTGTTCTTGAGAATGGTGCAAGATGTGAGTTTCAATGCAACCTGCTACTATTTCGCGGATTTCTGCGCCTTGTTTTCCGGTTCCACAGATTGCAAAGCTTCGTCGAGAATGGCCCGTGCTTCTTCGGCTTTACTTCTAGCTTCTCGATAGCGGACATTAGCTTGAGCGAAGTTTTTGAGAACCTTGAAACCATCTTTCAAACGACCAATTTCCTCGGCAGTCACAGCCTCATCTGTAAACAAAATGTCGATCGCCGCCCGGATTTTGAGTGCTTCTTCGCGGGATTCCATGACTTTCAATTTGAGACTTGCCAAATTGCTCAAAATCTGGACGGCTTCAGTAATCGCGTCCTCGCCTTCAGACGCAGCATCTTCGATATCCTTAACTTCAACAAACTGCTTGGGCCCAAATCCCTCCACGAGTTCCGTAGGCAGCTTGCCCTCATCCATGAGATCCATCAGGCGATCCATCGCTTCTTCCCGGGCTTTGGCTGAATCTTTCCCTTTGACAGTTAAAATAATTTCGGGGCTTTGAGGAAGTGTATAGCGAACCATATTTTGACAGCCTGTGCGCGAAAACAATTGAATGATATTTTATCTTTATTCGATCGCCAGTTGCAGCTATCAATCCGCTCCATTACCAACCGCTTGCCAAAACTTGACACATATACACTCAAAAGGAACCCTCGACAATGAAAGATAAATTTCTTAACTTGCTTAACTTGCTTTTAGTAGCTGATGTGTTTTTCGTCTTTGCCATTTTTGGGTGGTTTGTGATCGCAGTAGCAGGTCGATCGACTGGGGTGAATCTCGGTTTTGATTTGTGGTACAGTCTGTGGCAGCCCGTATTTAATCCCGCCCTCGGAATTCTCATGGGCGGTGCTATTCTCAGCGGTATAGTTAACCAAGTTTCTAAACGCCTCAATCCCAAGTAAAATTGATGTTTTGTTTGAGACGGTGATTGGCGATGCGACTGAGTTGGCGATCGAACTTGTGGGATGCGTCAGAGATGAGGCACTCCATTAGGTCGATGAAGCTTGAAAATACATAAGTAGTCAAAAGTGAGTGAAACGCTCCCCAAAGGAGCGAGATCTTATAAAAGCAATCACAAAAGTTATGATTGCTTTACATTCTGTTACAGGGTAAAGTTTATTTTCGCCTACCTATTTAGGTCGGAAATAAGGATTGGACGATCGGGATCTAAAAAAATCAAGTCATGTTCTGAGTAACAAAAGTCGGGCATTAATTATGGGAGAACAAAAATGTATCGGTATCCTCACCAGCGGGGGTGACTGTGCAGGCTTAAACGCAGTTATCCGAGCCGTTGTCCACCGCGCAACGGGAACTTACAATTGGAAAGTGATGGGCATTCGTCAAGCCACCAAGGGATTGATGAGTCGTCCCCCTCAAGCAATTCCCTTGGATATTGAGAAAGTAGACTCGTGGCTCACCATTGGCGGTACGATGCTAGGCACGACAAATGAGGGCAATCCTTTTGCCTTCCCGATGTCTGATGGGACTCTACGCGATTGTTCTGAGGACATTATCGAAGGCTATCACCAACTAGGTTTGGATGCCTTAATTGGCATTGGTGGCGATGGCAGTCTTGCCATTCTCAGGAAGATTGCTCAACAAGGTAATTTGAATTTAGTTGCTATTCCTAAAACTATTGATAATGATGTCGGAATTACCGAGCGTTCTATCGGTTTTGATACGGCTGTCAATATTGCTACTGAAGCACTAGATCGCTTGCATTTTACTGCGGCTAGTCACAGTCGCGTTATGATTGTTGAAGTCATGGGACGCGATGCCGGACATATTGCGATCAGTGCCGGAATTTCTGGGGGAGCTGATATAATTCTGATTCCGGAAATCCCTTACAAAATTTCCCAAATCTGTGCCCAAATTCAAGAACGCCAAGACCGGGGAAAAAACTACTGTTTAATTATAGTAGCGGAGGCAGTTCGCACAGAAGCAGGCGAGTTAGTAATGCACACAAATCGCTTAGGTCAAAGTCGATTAGGCGGAATTGGTCAGTATTTAGCTGATACAATTTCTGACTGTAGCGGTGCAGAAACTCGCGTCACCGTTTTGGGACATACTCAACGCGGGGGAACTCCTTCACCGCTAGAAAGATTAATTGCTTCGGCTTTTGGCGTGGCAGCAGTTGATTTAGTTGCCGAAGAGAAATACGACTGCATGGTATCTTGGCAAAAGCGGGAAGTTGTGAGCGTTCCTCTGGAAGATGCGATCGCCAAATACAGACCTGTAGAGTTAAATGGTACTCTGGTTAAAACGGCCCGCGGTTTAGGAATTTGTCTGGGAGACTAAACAATTACCCGTCCGATTTCTCAAAGTTTTAGTCCGGGACGCACTCAGAACCACGAAACTGGGTTAACCGAGACTGAGGTGTGCTTAAAAAACCACGGTGCTCACCGGCCTTGCTTCCACGACTAATATTAACCTGGAAGTAGTGGCGTTTCAACTATGATTAGTGTACCTTGCAATTAGTTCCGAGCGAGTATCGACATCGAGTGCGATCGCACTCGGAACTACAAAATACCGCAACAAGTAGAAAGGTGAGAAATTGACACCATTTACTGCACAAATTAGAGTGCGCCATTACGAAATGGACGCCCTCGGTCATGTCAATAATGCTGTCTACCAGCATTATTTAGAACACGCTGCGATCGAACATTTAGAACACTTGGGATTTACACTCGATCGCTACCGGGAACTGGGCGGCGTCTTTGTAATGCGGCGGATAGAGATTGACTATTTGCGATCGGCCGCTGCGGGCGATCGACTGGAGATATCAACTTGGATCGAACAACTGCGCGGCCCGCGCGCCGTCCGCCGCTACGAAATTCGCTTACTTGGAAATGACGAAATATTGTTAAAAGCCGAGGCGCTTTGGGTTTGGGTAGAAGTTACCACCATGCGACCGCGAGCAATTCCCAAACAAATAATTGATATTTTTGCATCACAATCTGAAGCATTACCAACATAGAAAAAAAATCAACTATATTTGCAAAATCCTGTAAAAATCTATTGGTTTGTAGTGAGGACTTCAGTCCCCTATTCCGCGTTTGTAGAAGTGCAAAAAGTTGATTGTGCAGCGGGCCGCAATTCCCGATAGCAAAAAGTCGGATCGCCCGCCTGCCAGTTTGGATGTCACAGAGGTACGATGGAATATAGGGAGGGAGGCCAAGCCGGCGAAGGTTAAGCTTGGTGACAATACCCACAGGAAGGAAAAAATGACACTTAACTTGCGGCGACCGATTTTAATAGGCGGAATAGGACTTTCAGCAGCGCTGTGGCTGCTGGAAACTCTACAGCATTCGGGTTCAGAAATGGGCGAAACGGCACTCATCGGTTTGGCTGCTGCCGGTGCGGGGTATTGGTGGTGGAAGCAACAATCCCCCAAACTCGAACTCGCACTCCCGCAACCCCTGGCGAACCGGGAAGCAGCCGAAAAAGCGATCGCGGCTTCAGAAGCCGCCATTAAATTGCTGGCTTCAGAAGCTCAAAACTCCGCCGATCCTGCTAATCTAACAGCAAAGCTCGATCGGCTCAGAAGCGAATTAGACAGACAAGATTTGCGGATTACCGTCACGGGCGGCAAAGCTGTCGGCAAAACTGCCTTAATTCAAGTTTTAAATTCTAATTGGGCATCTCAACACCCGCAAAAGCTTAGTTTACAAGAAACGGCACCGCTGTTTGCTAATACAAATGCCGATGCCAAAATCAATGGTGATTTAGCGCTGTTTGTGACAGCGGGCGACATCACAGATTCCGAATTTCAAACATTATCTCAGCTAGCTGCAGCAGGTCAGCGCGTGCTGCTAGTCTGGAACAAACAAGACCAATATTTACCAGAACAGCAGTCGCAGGTTTTGCACTCTTTGCAGCAAAAAATGCAAGGAATATTGGGAACCGAAGATATAATTGCGATCGCAGCTTCTCCCAATTCTATTAAAGTGCGCCGACACCAAGCGGACGGCACAGTTCAAGAACGCATCGAAAAGCAAGTCTCTCAACTCGACCCGCTGACGGAAATATTGACTAAAATCTTAACTGAAGAACGGCAACAGTTGGTCTGGGCGAGTGCAGTGCGCGAGGCTGCAAGTATCAAGTTAGAGGCAAAAACCTTATTAAATGCAGTCAGGCGCGATCGGGCAATTCCCATTATCGAACAATATCAGTACATCGCCGCCGCCACCGTGTTTGCCAATCCGGTTCCCGCTTTAGACTTGCTAGCAACAACCGCCATCAGCACCCAGCTCGTAATCGACCTCGGCGCTATCTACCAGCGAAAGTTTTCCTTAGACCAAGCTAAGACAGTAGCGGCTACTTTGGCTAATCAAATGTTCAAATTGGGATTAGTAGAACTGTCTACCCAAACTATTACTGGACTGCTGAAAAGCAATGCCGTCACCTATGTAGCAGGAGGCGCGGTGCAGGGAATTAGTGCAGCATATTTTACCAGAATAGCAGGACTGAGTTTAATTGAATATTTCCAAAGTCAAGAACTGGAAAATGCTGCCAAAGGCATTTTCAATCTCGACCAGTTGACTAAAACTTTGCAAGCAGTATTTACGCAAAATCAGCAAGTTTCCTTCTTGCAATCTTTCGTCAACCAGGTGGCGAGTCGCCTTTCATCTCAGGTATCTGGGCCCGAAACCGTTAAGTCGGCGGTCAATTAGAAGTAGTCCAGCATCTGATGTTGTTAAATTCGGTCGATCGCCCATGATATCCGTAGGGACACGGCACTGCCGTGTCCTAGCCCCAGCCCCTTAAGAAACCCTTAATTCAGGGGTCAATTAAAATTAGTCCAGCATCTGATATTAAATCCGGTCAATCGCCCAGGATATCTGATATTAAATCCGGTCGATTGCCCACGATATCCGTAGGGACGCGGCAGTGCCCTGTCCCTACCTAATTCCCAAATAAAAAATTATAAATTTATGAAAAATTGTATTAAAATAAGAAATAGGATTTATAATTCGACGATCAATTATACCTGCTTAAAAAAGCCGATCGCCAATGGCTGACAATTCCCTTCAAGAAAATCGCTTATCCCTTGCCCGCGCCAGTTTGCGCGAAGCCCTGGCGCGCTATTCCCACCTGCGCCAAGGGAAAAAAAACTCGAATAATACAGAATTAGAAGCAGCGCTGCAATATCAGTTAGATATCTTAACTTCCACCTCAGAAAAACTAGACCACAACGTCATCCGCATTGCTACTTTCGGCTTAGTCAGCCGTGGCAAGTCAGCCGTATTAAACGCGCTTTTAGGTCAAAAAATTCTGCAAACAGGCCCTCTCAACGGCGTGACTCAGTGGCCGCGTTCCGTGCGCTGGAGTCTGCCTTTATCCTTCCTTGACAGCGACGAATCCCCCCAACCCCCCCTTGGCAAGGGTGGAAAAGGAGGGGTGCAAGTAGAATTAATCGATACTCCCGGACTTGATGAAGTTGGCGGCGAAGTGCGCGGCGAAATGGCGAAACAAGTAACTCGCCAAGCTGACTTAATTCTGTTTGTCGTTGCAGGGGATATCACCCGAACTGAATATCAAGCACTGTGCGAATTGCAAACAGCTCAAAAACCAGTAATTTTAGTTTTTAATAAAATTGACCTTTATCCAGAATTAGACAGAAAAGCTATTTACCAAAGTTTGCAAGCGCTGGGAAATTCAGAAGAGTTAGCAGCCGCTGCGGTAACAGAGCAAACAGATAGCGAAAATTTGTCCGATCGCCCAAACAACAACTCCTCCGATAAATCTACCGCAAAATCACCGCCTAAAATTGCCAAATCATTAGAAATAGTCATGGTAGCCGCCGAACCCGCGCCGGTGCAAGTCCGAGTGGAATGGTCCGACGGAAGAGTAACTAACGAATGGGAGTCGCCGCCCGCGCAGATAGACGAACTCAAACATAAAATTCTCACAATTCTTAACAGAGAAGGTCGATCGCTCCTCGCTCTAAATGCTTTAGTGGAAGCTAGAGATGCCGAAGCAAACATTGCCCGTCACGTTCTCAAATTGCGACAAACAGAAGCCGAAGATTTAATCTGGCAATTTGCCAAATATAAAGCTTTAGCTGTCGGTTTAAATCCAGTGGCATTCTTGGATGTAATGGGAGCAAGTGTCGCAGATTTAGCCTTAATTCGCTCTTTATCCAGACTTTACGGCTTACCCATGACTGGTTACGAAGCCGGGAAACTTTGGCAGACTATTTTCTCCAGTGCTGGCGGCGTACTTTTGGGAGAATTGGGTAGCAGTTTTCTATTGGGATTTGGCAAAAGTGCGGCGGCTGCAGCCCCCCACATCGGCTTTTCTACTTTTGCCGGAGTCGCTGTCACTCAAGCTAGTTTAGCAGCTTACGGAACCTACGCTGTCGGTCGTGCCGCCCAAGTTTACTTAGAAAAAGGCTGCACCTGGGGTCCGCTGGGACAAGATACGGTAATTCAAGAAATTCTCGCCACCATCGAGCGTAATACAATTATCGATCGCTTGCAGCAAGAGTTTAAAATTGGCAATTAAAAATTTCCCTAGTAGTTGAGTAGGGTACGTCAGCAAATGGTTATTTGTGAATAATCAAAAAGCTAGGATCTGACACACCCTACTGCTTTTATTCTTATACAATTTTCAAGAACAATGCAACTGTAGGTAAGCTCCAAACCACGATATTTATCAGTGATTCCCAATTCTTTAATCGAAAATCGAACATCGAAAATCGAAAATCGTATTACCGTCTGGCAATTCTAACACCTTCCCTAAAATGGGCGATCGTCGCAATTACCGCTATAGAAAAGTAAAATATTCTAATCAGCCAAAAACAAACCCGCATTGACCAAGAAACAATAGTCGGAGCAATACCTGTGAACTGTACAAATCGGGAATTAACTTTTTTTTCAAAGCTGTCGAGGTCTTTCATCTCCGATTGTTTCGTCGGAATAACCGGAAACTGACCAGTATATACGTAATAACCTATAAAACCAGGCACTCCTACTTTTCTATTCAAAAATGAGTTAGTTAAGGTTGCAGTTTGCGGAGGCGATAATTTATCCGATTCTTCCACTTTTTCCAGCCAAGAATTATATCGAATGGCTGGCGTAATCATGAAAACTAAGGGAACTATAACTATCAACACAGCAGCACTAATTTTGCGACCGTATTGAGGGTGTAAAAGCCTTGTCGCCACACCCACTCCCATACCGATAAAAGCAAATACCAATATATTTAACAGTTCAATAATTTCGATCCCCCTCAACAAATCGCCGATAATCAGAATTGTATATAATAATTTGTCGGCTAGTAGCAGAGCGGCCCACTTGATGAGAATTGAAACGCCTACAATAGTAGCTACAATCGCCACATACCCGATGGCACCTAGAACGTACAGGAAAATCGAACCGGCTTGTTTGAATGATTGCATGGAATTATTCACTAAGTGAAAGTTTAGGAGTCTGATTGACAAAAATTTTAAAATTTTAGAGCAATCTGGAGTTCCAAATTTGATTTTTAAAATAGATTAGCTTGACATCTTGAAATCAATCTAAAATCTACAATCTACAATCGATCGACAAGTTCCCGCGCCGCCGCTTTGGTGACTTGTGCGATCCGTTCCTTCACAACATCCTCTTCGATCGCCTTCGGCTCTGTTTCTTGTTCGCGATCGATCCCCAACCATAAAAGATACTCGATATTACCGGCCGGGCCAAGTAAAGGCGACCACGTTAAGCCGCGTTGCTGCCATCCTAAAGCTGTGGCTGCCTTCCACACTTGAAAAATCGCATCGGCTTGAGTTGCTGAGTCTCGCACTACGCCTTTCTTCCCGACTCTCTCGCGCCCTACCTCAAACTGCGGCTTTACCAGCAACACCGCTTCTCGCGGTGGTGCCAACAATTCCCACAGCGCCGGTAAAATCTTATCCAGGGAAATAAACGACACATCTACTACCGCCAAATCTGCTCGCTCAGAGTCGCCGTAAAGCTCAGCAGCAGTCATGTAACGCAAATTGGTGCGTTCTTTCAAAATTACCCTCGGATCGTTACGCAAGCCCCAATCTGCTTGACCGTAGCCAACGTCTACGCCGTACACTAGGGCGGCGCCGGCTTGCAGCAAACAGTCGGTAAAACCGCCTGTGGAGATGCCGCCGTCGAGACAAATTCTGCCTGCAACGGGAATCGCAAAAACTTCTAAAGCTTTAGCTAATTTGTCGCCGCCTCTAGAAACATAGCGCGATCGCTCTTTGATCTGAATTTTTGCTGAAATATCGACCTCAGTGCCCGGTTTGTCAACTACCTGTTGGTTGATGGAGACTTTCCCAGTCCGAATCAAGGCCTGAGCTTGCTGTCTGGAACTGCACAAATCTAGGCTGACCAATAATGTGTCTAGTCGCTGTTTAGCCAAGGTTTTTAATCTGTACGGATAGGGTTAAGAACAGTACCAGATTAGCACTTACGCACAAGCCCCACTGCTAATTTTTGGCGATTATTTTGGTTTTGCGATTGTCGCGGGGCGATCGCCCCCAGCTCACATGATGTGACTGAGATCGCTGTGAGTGTGTAGTTGGATCACAGATAAACATTCATAGAATCACACCATAATTTTTGTTACTAGCGGATGATTTATATGCAGCTAAAAGCGCTACAAATACCATCAAGGCGATCGACCATGAAAACAATTAACTTTCCTATCAGAAATCCTGGCAATTGTCAAGAAAATCCCCTAGCATTCGTCAGCGGTGACATCATCCACATTCTTTACCCCAACGGCGAAGTAGAAGCAACAACCGCCGAACAAGTGGATCTGGGTCAAACCAAAAATCCCCTGGACAAATGCCTCGTCTGGGGATGTGTTGACGATTTTTAGCACCAGTTTTAAACAAGAATGCAATTGTAGGGAAGCTCCCAACCCTTAATTCATCAGTCATTCCCAATTATTCAAATTTTTAATCTATTATTTTTAATCGAGAATTTTTAATCGGAAATCTTTAATCTAAAATTGTATAACCCATAAAAAAAGATCGCTTGGAGGCTGTGAGGCCAAAAAAAGCGATCGATCTAACTGCTGCTAACTGCAAGCCACAAGTGCAATTTGCTGTTAAAAGAATTAGCAAATTGACTTAAATATCTTGTTCGCTCAATTCGCGCATCAAGTAATCAAAAGGCTGCTCCAAAAAAGGCCCCACAGACAAGCCAGCAGCTTGCACTTGAGCCTTAACCATCTCCTTCATAATGCCAATCCCCATCACCGTCGGGCCAATGGGAACGCTTAGAGAATTGTAAGTTTCCCGCAAACCTTGCAGCACGCGCTCGTCCAGCACGTCGGTACTTCCAGCCACCAGGGCGTAAGTAGCATAGCGCAAGTAGTAGTCCATATCCCGCAGACAAGCCGCGTAGCGACGAGTCGTGTAGGCATTTCCCCCGGGACGGATCAGTTCCGGCTGTTCAGCAAATAGCTGGATACCAGCTTGCTTGACAATTGCAGCAGCATTGCTGTTAATCGCAGCCGCCGCCTGTACCCGTGCCGTGCCCGTTGCAAAATAAGATTTCAACCGATCGATACCATCTCGGTCTAAATACCTACCAGCAACATCATAATTTTCAATCAGGCTCGTCACTGCATCGCGCATAAGTTTCTCTCCCAAAAATCTTTATCAATACTTTGCTATCTGAGACAGACCGCCTATTGTAGACTACTACAAATCGGCGTTTGATTAAGATTTGAGATGGGATTTTCAGGGAGCGTAGTCTATCCTCGGCAAACGGCAGCAAAATTCAGCCGTTTGCCTTGTATCTTCAGCCGAAAAATAATCTACAGGGCAAGAATCACGAACGGCCCGGCCGCACTGGGCACCAATTTCAAAATTTTGTAGCCATAGATACAAAATAGTGGGTACTGAAGGCCTACGATCGCCCAAACAGTCTGAAATCGGCCGATCGCCAAGACACAACCAATATCAGGAGTAAGTCATGTTCCAGACACCCCAAGAAGCCTTAAACTACATACAAGAAAATAAGATCCAGATCGTTGACCTCAAATTCATCGATATGCCGGGGATCTGGCAGCACCTTTCCCTGTACCACGACCAAATCGACGAAAGCTCATTCACAGACGGCGTACCCTTCGACGGTTCCAGCATTCGGGGCTGGAAAGCCATCAACGAATCAGACATGACGATGGTCATCGATCCGACCACCGCTTGGATGGACCCGTTCATGGCAGAACCGACTATCAGCTTCATTTGCAGCATCAAAGAACCTCGAACCGGCGAACCGTACAGTCGCTGTCCGCGCACCATTGCCCAAAAAGCCATAGACTACTTGCTTTCGACCGGTCTCGGCGATACAGCATTCTTTGGCCCGGAAGCAGAATTCTTTATTTTTGACGACGTTCGCTTCGACCAAACCCAAAATTCCGGCTACTATTACGTAGATTCGATCGAAGGTCGTTGGAATTCCGGCAAAGAAGAAGTAGGCGGCAACCTCGGCTACAAACCGCGTTACAAAGAAGGTTATTTCCCAGTAGCACCAACCGATACCTCTCAAGATATGAGAACGGAAATGCTGCTGACAATGGCAAAATGCGGCGTACCCATCGAAAAACACCACCACGAAGTCGCCACCGGCGGTCAATGCGAACTCGGTTTCCGCTTTGCCACTTTAGTACAAGCCGCCGACTACTTGCTGACTTACAAATACGTCATCAAAAACGTCGGCAAAAAATACGGCAAAACCATCACCTTCATGCCCAAACCGCTGTTTAACGACAACGGTTCCGGGATGCACGTTCACCAGTCGATTTGGAAAGACGGCCAACCTCTATTTGCAGGCGATCAATATGCAGGTTTCAGCCAAATGGGACTGCATTACATCGGCGGCATTCTCAAGCACGCCCCGGCACTTTTGGCAATCACCAACCCCACGACCAATTCCTACAAGCGTTTAGTTCCGGGCTTTGAAGCGCCTGTAAACTTAGCTTACTCTCAAGGGAATCGATCGGCATCAGTACGGATTCCGTTGTCGGGAACAAACCCCAAAGCCAAGCGGTTAGAATTCCGCTGTCCCGATGCCACATCCAACCCCTATTTAGCATTTGCAGCCATGCTGTGCGCCGGCATAGACGGCATCAAGAATCAAATCGATCCGGGCGAACCTTTGGACGTGGATATCTACGACCTTTCCCCTGAAGAATTGAGCAAAATTCCTTCGACTCCCGGTTCTTTGGAAGGCGCTTTAGAAGCTTTAGAAAAAGACCACAGTTTCTTAACTGAAACCGGCGTATTTACCGAAGACTTCATCCAAACCTGGATTTCCTACAAACTCGACAACGAAGTCAACCCGATGCGCCTGCGTCCTCACCCCTACGAGTTTGCTCTCTACTACGACTGTTAGAAAATAAATAATTAAAAATTAAAAGTTAAAAATGGTGATTATACCATTTTTAACCGGTAATTTTTAATTAATAAGAACGCCGCCCTTAAAAGCGGCGTTTTTTTGGAGTTTAGAACTTCTGGATCAGAGCCCAGACTCTCCCGTTACCCGACACTATCTGGGCAACGCTGTTAGTAGTAGCGCCCTCTGTAGCCTCAGAGACATCCTCTACAGCCCATTTATTTGCTTTCTCATCAACAATAAACAAATCGTCAGCGGTAGTGCCTTCCTGAACCCGATATATCTTATTCAAAATGAAACGCTGTCGCGCCTCAGCTTTTGGTATGCCTGTAACTTCATCAGGATCGATAGAGAGGGCACTGCCTTCTTTTAATGTACCTTTCGAGTTACTTAAATTGCGATCTTCCCTTTGAGCAACCCGCACGCCGTGAAGCTGTAAACAAGGCTCTGTCTCAGAGATATTCGAGACAGCAGCTAGCGCCCCACTTTTTTCTAAACTGAGAACCGCTGCAAAAGCCGTCAAAATTAGCAAAAGCTTGAAATGATTCACTGTATTTATGCTCCTTTGTTTGTAAGGTGCTGCACTCATTTTAAATTAGCAATTAGCAATTAACAATGACCAAACGATGTCCGATATTTTTGTGATGATCCGCAATCAGAGCAACGTCGCCATGACTTCAGTTGACGGCATTGCCTTTGTCACTTTACTGACTCGGGAGGGACGAGTGCTGGCCGAGGAGACAGTTGACCTGTTTGAGGCAGATGTGAATTTTGATAACCTGAAGCAGGGAAAATATACTGTAGTTGTCAGGCACGAAGGCGTTGAACCTCGATCGGCAACCTGTAGTGTTACAATCACCGATGAAGATAAAGTAATCATGCTGACATTTGTTTACTTGGAGCTAGAACGGGTGCTGCTCCGCATTCAAACTTCAACAGAAGAAAGACTATGACCGTGAAAGTTACTCCGCCAAATTCAATTAAAATGTTTCGCTATCGAGTACATTTCTTGGCAAAAGACCTCTGGAGGGAAAAAAACCCGGTTTGTCGCATGAATCTGGCTTTACAGTTAGCCGATGTGGCGACAACTCTGGCTAGGTTGGAAGTAGAAGAGGCGCGAAAATTTCAACAAGAGTCTGCTATTGTTGAGGCAAAAGACTCGACGGAACCTGAAGAGTTTTGAGTGCGTGAGATTGCTTTCTGCGATCCTCGCAACGCTTGCGTGATAGCAGTTTAAAAAAATAACGTAACTGTAGAAAAGCTCCAAACCCTGATAGTCATCAGT
Source organism: Microcoleus sp. MON1_C1 (assembly GCF_036701945.1). NCBI lineage: Bacteria > Bacillati > Cyanobacteriota > Cyanophyceae > Oscillatoriales > Microcoleaceae > Microcoleus > Microcoleus sp. MON1_C1. Next base: position 64,691 of record NZ_JAUBRO010000029.1, read on the forward strand.
CATTTTTAATCTAAAATCTAAAATCTAAAATCTAAAATGGTATGGCTCCCAACTCAAAACTATTGTCATTTGTTGAGCTAGTAAAAAAATTGTCTGTATAAAATTGAATCTCCGTGCTAAACAATAACTTTCTGCCTTGCGAGGTAATTGGTTGTCGAAAAAACTGCGTTACACTTATATAGGTATCTTTACAAAACAACATAAAAGCATGACTGTTGCCTACCCCCGCAAGCTTCGCAACGCAATGGGAGCGCGCGAGATTTTAGCTCAAGTAGTCCGCGATCGCGAAATTCACCTGATCACCCTCAACCGCTACCGCTACAGCGAACAGCGCAGTTGCAAAGACCTCACAGACGTAATCGAACAGCTAGACGGGAACCCGGCAGAACTGGTGCGCGACCTCTCGCGGCACATTTCCGACGAAGCGCGACACGCCATGTGGCTGACAGATTTGCTGGTAGACTTGGGCCACAATGTGGGAACGCCGCCAGGAGTCTCCTACATTGACGAATTTGAAAGGTTGTATGACAGCGAACAACAAGACCCCACCAAAGAGCGCGAAGACTTCGTAATTTCTTCCCTAGCCGCGATTAACGTCACCGAGAAGCGGGGCTGCGAATACTTCTCAGCCCACATCCACGCCCTCAAACAGGCTCCCCAAACCGACGAAAACATCAAAATCCGCGAAACAATCGAAAAGATTTTTCCCGAAGAAGCTGGTCACGTCCGCTGGGGCAACCGCTGGCTGGCCCAAATCGCCGACAAAAGCCCGGAACACCGCCAGAAGGTGGAACAGGCAAAGCGCAAGTATGTGGCGATCGAACAAGCAGCATTTGAATCGGGAATGGATATCATGCTGGGGGCAGAACTCCGCCGCGTCACCCGCCTCGTGGACATTGCCAACACCATGCCGATGTGGGAACGCCCGCAATACCTGATGGAACGCTTGCCCAGAACCCTGTTGGCCCCGGATCTGCAAATGACCAGAGTCGATGTAGCTCAGCGCGCCTGGAACCGCGACCCGCAGGCCTTTATGGAGAAATTGGTGCCCATGTTCCTCAACGGCTTGAATACCATTGAGAAGAAGCCGGCGACTAAGCCCAAGGCTTAAACACGATCGCGAACCTGGTTGAAACCGCTCTGCAAGTCAAACTTGCGCCTGCCTCCGCAAACAAGCGAGATCTACTGGTTCCCAGGCTATGCCTCGGAACCAGTTATTTAAAGTCATAATTTTAAGCTTTAGCAAGTAAACTGATTATTGGAATAGTTTTCCATCTAAATATAATCATGACTACCAGCGAGCCGAACATACAAACAGTTTCCACAGAAAGCCTTTTAAGTGAAAGCGCGATCGCCTCCGAGCAGGTCGAAAAAGCCACAGCCGTCACCTATGCAGAAGAAATTGAAACTGTCATCGCCAGCATGGCTGTAGACCAAAAAGTGATGGTCGGTCAAAGTGAAGCTGGCGGACATCTTTGGAAGTTCAAGTACGGCAGTGTCGAAGTGTTCGTGCAACTTACGGGCGAAACCGAAGATGATACTTTGACTGTTTGGGCTTTTGTACTGCAGTTGCCAGCGAACAATGAAGCTCAATTAATGCGGAAAATTCTAGAAATGAATTGGCTGTCTACTTTAGAAGCTCATTTTGCCATTGTTGATAATCAAGTTGCCGTAGTATCGACTCGGACGATGGCCGAAATCTCGACCGGGGAAATTTCTCGGGTTATTACTATTGTCGCCACGGTCGCCGATGACAACGATGACCTGCTGCAAGCAGAATTCGGTCAGTAGTCATTAGTTAACAGTTAACAGTCAACAGTTAACAGTCAACAGTTAACAGTTAACTAATATGCAGGCCCTGCGATCCAAGCAATAGTGATTCCCAGCCCCAAACCTACAAGCACTTGAAAAGGAGTGTGTCCCAGCAACTCTTTCAGGCGAGCCTCATTAAGGTTGTGATCTTCCTCAAAAAACTCGTCAATAATTTGGTTGAGGATGCGAGCTTGCTTGCCTGCTGCTTGGCGGACGCCTGCTGCGTCGTACATCACAATAATTGCAAAGATCGCAGCGATCGCAAAGTCCGGACTTTCCCATCCCATCGTTTGTCCCACTCCGGCAGCCAAAGCGCCCACAAAAGACGAGTGAGCGCTGGGCATTCCCCCCGTTGTTACCAAATACTGAAGATTAAACTTGCGATTTTTGACCAACTCGATCGGCAACTTCATGATCTGAGCCGCCAGACAAGCGAGCAAAGCAACCACGAGTACATGATTGTTGAATATGCCGCTGCAAATTTCCTGCATAGTGTTTGGTATTTCTAGTTACTGCGGCTGGTAATAAAATCGGCGATAGCCAGCAGCGGTAGAGCTTTGCTCCCAAACACTGCCAATTGATCCTTAGCATCAGCAACAAGCTGCGAAGCTTGGCGCCGAGACTCCTCAATTCCCCACAAACTCGGATAAGTGACTTTTCCTGCTTGAACATCTTTGCCAGCAGTTTTGCCCAGTTCTTCTTGGGTAGCAGTAATATCCAGAATGTCGTCAATTATCTGGAAAGCCAGCCCAATATTTTGAGCGAAACGAGACAGCCGCTGCAAATCCGCAGCCGAGGCCCCAGCCAGAATTGCCCCACAAACTACACAAGCCTCTAACAGCGCCCCTGTTTTGTGAGCGTGAATGTAATTCAAAGTTTCCAGAGAAACATCTGTCTTTCCTTCCGATTCCAAATCAACCACCTGACCGCCTACGAGTCCAGCAGCACCCGATGCCCGCGCTAAATGGGCGATCGTCTGCAACACCTGCTGGGGGGGTACGTTCTCAGTTTTAGTAGCGATAAATTCAAAAGCATAGGTCAGCAAACCATCGCCAGCCAAAATGGCGATATCCTCGCCGTAGACTTTGTGGTTCGTCAGTTTGCCGCGTCGGTAGTCGTCATTGTCCATTGCCGGCAAATCGTCGTGAATCAGCGACATCGTGTGGATCATTTCCAAAGCGCAAGCTGTCGGAATTGCCATAGATGTAGTGCCGCCGGCCAGTTCGCAGCTAGCCAGACACAGGATCGGACGCAGGCGCTTGCCCCCCGCTAGCAGCGAGTAGCGCATTGCTTCGTAAATTTTTTCTGGGTAGATGACCGGGAGTGCACTGTCGAGAGCTACCTCGATCGCCTCTTTTCGCTTGACTAGATAAGTAGATAAATCGAAAGAGGATTCCGGTTGGGACGAACCCATTTCTGTTGCCAATACCATCCCTTGCTCTCTTGTACTGAATAGTTATGTGGGATATTGTGAGCCGTTGGGGTCGCATCGTGCCGACTTTTACGGCGGTAGTTGCTCGAACTCCGAGCATCAATTAATCATTCTACGGGTGTTGTTGCACAGAAAATCTTTGAGTTTTGATAACTTTGTCAAATTACCAGTCAATCTAAAATTTACAATCTCAAATATCAAATCCGCTGATTTGTCTGGCAACTTCCAAAAACCGCTGCACCGCCGCCGTTGGATCGCTGCGCCAAATAAGAGCGATCGCCACAATGCAGGTTGATTCGGGTAACGCTTTGTAAACAACCCCGCAGCGCTGGAAATTTTGCATCGACGCCGGGACGATCGCCACTCCCATCTCGGCGGCTACCAGACTCACAATGGTTTGCATTTGAATTGCTTCTTGAGCTGCGATCGGGCTAAAACCTGCTTGTTGACAAAGACTGACGATCGCATCGTACAATCCCGGAGCCTGGGAACGCGGAAATAGGATCAACGGTTCGGTAGAGAGTTCGCGTAATTCTACCTTCGCGCGATCGGCCGCCGGATGCGTTTCTGGCAGTGCCACGATCAGCGGTTCTCGAAAAACGATTTCAGAATTTATCCCATCTTCCTCAACCGGAGGACGCACGAAGCCGATATCAATTTGCCCGAACCGCAGCCGCTGCAACTGTTCGTTTGTCGTCAGTTCGTGCAGTTCGAGCTTGACGGCGGGACACCGAGTGCGAAAGGCCTGCAAAATCGCTGGAACTACGTTGTGTGCTGCAGAACTCACAAAGCCGATCGTCAGTTGGCCGAGTTGGCCCCGACTGGTTTGTCGGCCGAGTTGAATTGCTCGATCGACTTGCTGCAGAATTTTCCCGGCCTCCTCGAAAAAAACCTGTCCCGCTGCCGTTAAATGCACCGTCCGCTTGGTGCGCTGAAACAGTTGAAACCCCAACTCTGCCTCTAAATGCTGGATTTGTTGGCTCAGCGGAGGTTGGGCAATATGCAGTTTTTCGGCTGCGCGAGTGAAATTCAGTTCCTCTGCAACTGCAATGAAATAACGCAAATGCCGAAGTTCCATAGCTCCTCAATCATTTATATTTAAAAAGTATAAGTTGTTAGTTAAACATATATTGGACATTTATGATGGCATTTAATACAGTGATTAATAGGCGAAATAGAGAAGTAAACAATGGCTAATTTGGATCTCATAATTAGAGAAGCAGAGCTGGCAGATTTGGAATTAATTGTGGCTTTTATTTCCCAAAAAAGCGAGTTCGACGGATGTAAAAACCTGTTAGCAGCAACAGCCGATAAATTGCAGCAAACGTTATTTTGCCAGCCTCCGCTAGTCCGGGTTTTGTTGGCTGAGGTTGCCGGAAAAGCGGTAGGATTTGCTCTGTTTTATTCCTCCTATTCAAGTTTATTGACGCAGCCGTGTCTTTGGCTTGATGATTTATTTGTGCAAGCTCCTATGCGCGGAATGGGAGTCGGTACAGCGCTGTTAAAGTATTTGGCAAAAATTGCTGAGTCCACAAATTGCGGGCGTATGGAATGGACTGTTAATACTGCCAATGCGCCGGGAATTGCTTTTTACCAAAAGCAGGGAGCGCGGATTTTGGAAAATATTAGGGTTTGCCGTATTGATGGGGATGGAATTAATCTGCTTGCTGGCAAATGATTTAATAACGAACCGCGAAGGCGCGAAGGACACGAAGAGAAGAGGAGAGAAGAGAAGAGATGTCACAAGATTTTTGGAATTCAGTGCTTTATGAGGGAAATCATGCTTTTGTTTGGCAGTACGGTGAATCGCTTTTGGAGTTACTCGCTCCGAAGGCTGGTGAACAAATTCTGGACTTGGGCTGCGGTACGGGACAGTTAACTGAAAAGATTGCTCAAAGTGGTGCTTTTGTGCAAGGTATTGATTCATCTTTGTCGATGATTTCTACGGCAACAGTAAACTACCCTCACATTAACTTCGCTGTCGCAGATGCGAGGACTTTTCAAGTAGAAGAGCCGTTAGATGCAGTGTTTTCTAATGCGGTTTTGCACTGGATTAAACAGCCGGATGCTGTGATTAATTGTGTGGAAAAAGCGCTGAAGCCGGGAGGGCGTTTTGTGGCTGAGTTTGGCGGTAAAGGGAACGTGGGGGCGATCGTCCGCGCACTTTTGAGTGTTTTGTCAGAAATTGGCTGCGAGGAGCCTGAAGCGCTTAATCCTTGGTATTTTCCGAGTATTGGCGAGTATGCTGGGCGTTTGGAAAAGCAGGGATTTGATGTGGGTTATGCGGTTTTGTTCGATCGCCCGACTCCCCTAGAAGGTGGCAGCGCGGGTATGGTAAATTGGATTGAGATGTTTGCTGGCGGGTTTTTGTCGGGGTTGTCTGATGATGTGCGATCGCACGTAATTAACTCCGTTGAAGAGCGTTTGCGATCGGCGCTGTACCGCGATGGTAATTGGATTGCAGATTATCGCCGAATTCGCGCTGTTGCTATCAAAAATTCCTCACGGTAAATCATAGTGATTAGTGGTTTCGATCGCAGCTTGAAATCGCTACTACACCAACTTTCGTCCACTCCCAGCGGACTCAAAGAGTAAAGAATTTTACAGGACTTACGCTGCATAGCCAATTTTTACACGACCCATAGTAGTAAGGTGCTTATTTCGCACCCTACTACTAGCGTTTCTGCGTAATTCCTGTAAATATCAGGAGTTAATTTGTGGCTAACAATATGATAAGTTTGTCAGTTCACCACTAATTGTCCTGAATTTAGAAACCCTGAACGGAAACAATCCTGCTTTGTAGTTCATTAGGCGTTACATCGCCTACCAAACCTAAAATCGCGTTAGAATTTCTAACTCTGATTAGAGTTCCTGGAGCAGGGCCGCTCAATTCGCTGGTCAGATCTGGAGGGAGGACTTGTAGTAAAGCTTGTGGGAAGTCGAACCTATATGTTAGTGTCACATCCTGTACCGGCTCCAACACTATATCATTGACCGTTAAGCCACTCGCTAATCCAATGCGATCAAAATCAGGATCAAAACCTGCGATCAGATCACTAGAATTGATATCTGTAGTGGCAGGATCTATTCCCAGAACGCATAAATTATTGCCAAACCCAAAAATTAATAAGTCTCTGCCCAAGCCGCCAACCAGAGTGTTATTGCCATCTTGGTCGTTTAAAAAATCGTTGCCTCTACCCCCAAATAAAATATCATCGCCAGCCTCTCCAAGAATAAAATCAGCATCTAGACCACCACTGAGGCAGTCATTTCCATCAGATCCATACAGGCCATCTCTTCCTTTCCCCCCAAATACAGAATCGTTGCCTGCAAAACCTATGAGAAAATCTTCCCCTTCATTTCCCAGGATTAACTCGCTAGCCCCTGAGCCATATACTGTATCATCGCCATCGAGCGCCCAAGCTCCTAAAGAGAAGTTTGTTAGCTCTCCAAGAGAAAGTTGAATCAATTCCGAAGTGTTGTCGCCAATTAAGCGCAATGTCCCTGACGCATCCGGTTTTAAAGCCATAGCTAAAATCTCTCTGTGTTGGTAGATTACTAACCCTACTAATTGAGCCAATACGGGATCACAAGTTGGCATCACTTCAATTAGAACCGTATTCAATATAACTCGAAACGGTATTTTCCCAAAGCATAGCAACAGTCATCGGCCCGATTCCTCCCGGCACCGGCGTGATAAATTCGGCTACTGTTTTAACAGCATTAAAATCCACATCTGGGGCCAAACGACTCGTACCGTCTGGATTGACGACGCGGTTAATACCGACATCAATATAGTCAATTTTTACACAACCGATAGTAGTAAGGTGCGAAATTCGCACCCTACTACTAGCATTTCTGCGTAACTCCTGTAAACATCAGGAGTTAATTTGTGGCTAACAATATGATAAGTTTGTCAGGCAACCAGTGATTTTCCTGAAATTAGAAACCCTGAACGGAAACAATCCTGCTTTCTAGTTCATTAGGCGTTACATCCTGTACAAAACCTAAAATCGCGTTAGAATTCCTGACTCTGATTAGAGTTCCTGAATAAACTCCGGTAATTCCGCCTCTGAGTTGAGTTCCTGAAGCAGATCCGCTAAATGCGTCGGCCGGATCTGGAGGGAGTAATGGTTGTAAAGCTTGCGGCAGATCGAAAGTATATGTTAATGCCACATTCTGTACCGGCTCCAACACTATATCATTGACCGTTAAGTCACTCGCTAATCCAATGCGATCCAAATCAGAATCAAAACTTTCGATTATATCACTAGAATTGATATCTGTAGTGGCAGAATCTATTCCCAGAACGCATAAATTATTGCCAAACCCACACTCTAAGAAGTCTCTGCCCAAGCCGCCAACCAGAGTGTTATTCCCATCTGTGCCGGATAACAAATCATTGCCTCTCCCCCCAAATAAAATATCATCGCCAGCCTCTCCAAGAATAAAATCAGCATCTAGACCACCACTGAGGGAGTTATTCCCCTCCTGTCCAAACAAGGCATCTCTTCCTTTTCCCCCCAATAAAGAATCGTTGCCTGCAAAACCTGTGAGAATATCTTCCCCTTCATTTCCCAGGATTAACTCGCTAGCCTCTGAGCCATTTACTGTATCGTCGCCATCGAGCGCCCAAGCTCCTAAAGGGAAGTTGGTTAGATCTCCAGGAGAAAGTTGAATGAATTCCGAGGTGTTGTCGCCAATTAAGCGCAATGCCCCTGACGCATCCGGTTTTAAAGCCATAGCTAAAATCTCTCTGTGTTGGTAGATTACTAACCCTACTAATTGAGCCCCTACTGGCTCACAAGTGGGTCATAATTCAATTAGAACCGTATTCAATATAACTCGAAACGGTATTTTCCCAAAGCATAGCAACAGTCATCGGCCCGATTCCTCCCGGCACCGGCGTGATAAATTCGGCTACTGTTTTAACAGCATCAAAGTCCACATCTGGGGCCAAACGGCTCGTACCGTCTGGATTATAGCAACAGTCCTCTGCCCGATTCCTCCCGGCATCGACGTGATAAATTCGGCTACTGTTTTAACAGCATTAAAATCCACATCTGGGGCCAAACGACTCGTACCGTCTGGATTGACGACACGGTTGATACCGACATCAATATAATAGTCAGTTTTTAAACAATCCATAGTAGTAAGGTGCGAAATTCGCACCTTACTACTAGCATTTCTGCGTAAGACCTGTAAACATCAGGAGTTAATTTGTGGCTAACAATATGATAAGTTTGTCATGCCACCAGTGATTGTCCTGAATTTAGAAACCCTGAACGGAAACAATGCTGCTTTGTAGTTCATTAGGGGTTACATTCTCTACATAACCTAAAATCGCGTTAGAATTCCTGACTCTGATTAGAGTTCCTGAAGAAAGTTCGCTAATTCCACTGACCAGATCTGGATCGAGCAATGGTTGTAAAGCTTGCGGCCCATCGAACCTAAGTGTTACTGTCACATTCTGTATCGGCTCCAACAGTAGATCATTCACCGTTAAGCCACTCGCTAATCCAATGCGATCAAAATCAGGATCAAAATTTACGATCAGATCACTAGAATTGATATCTGTAGTGGCAGGATCTATTCCCAGAACGCATAAATTATTGCCCAACCGACACTCTAAGAAGTCTCTGCCCAAGCCGCCAACCAGAGTGTTATTCCCCTCTTGGCCGTCTAAAAAATCATTGCCTCTACCCCCAAATAAAATATCATCGCCAGCTTCTGCAATAAGGTAATCAGCATCTAGACCACCACTGAGGCAGTCATTTCCATCAGATCCAGACAGGCCATCTCTTCCTTTTCCCCCAAATAAAGAATCGTTGCCTGCAAAACCTCTGAGAATATCTTCCCCTTCATTTCCCAGGATTAACTCGCTAGCCCCTGAGCCATTTACCGTATCGTCGCCATCGAGGGCCCAAGCTCCTAAAGGGAAGTTGGTTAGAGCTCCAGGAGAAAGTTCAATGAATTCCGAGGTGTTGTCGCCCATTAAGCGCAATGTCCCTGAGGGATCGGGTTTTAAAGCCATAGTTAAAATCTTTGTGTGTTGGTAGATTACTAACCCTACTTGAGCCAATACTGGCTCACAAGTGGGTCATAATTCAATTACAACCGTATTCAATATAACTCGAAACGGTATTTTCCAAAAGCATAGCAACAGTCATCGACCCGATTCCTCTCGGCCCCGGCGTGATAAATCCGGCTACTGTTTTAACAGCATTAAAATCAACCTCTGGGGCCAAACGACTCGTACCGTCTGGATTGACAACGCGGTTGATGCCGACATCACATCAATATAGTCAATTTTTACACAACCCATAGTAGTAAAGTGCGAAATACGCACCCTACTACTAGCGTTTCTGCGTAAGTCCTGTAAATATCAGCAGTTAATTTGTGGCTAACAAAATGATAAGTTTGTCAGCTCACCACTGATTGTCCTGAAGTTAGAAACCCGGAACGGAAACAATCCTGCTTGGTAGTTCATTAGGCGTTACATCCTGTACAAAACCTAAAATCGCGTTAGAATTCCTGACTCTGATTAGAGTTCCTGAATAAACTCCGCTAATTCCGCTGAGAAAAGCTGGAGGGAAGAATGCTTGTAAAGCTTGCGGTAAATCGAACCTAACTGTTACTGTCACATTCTGTAGCGGCTCCAACACTATATCATTGACCGTTAAGTCACTCGCTAATCCAATGCGATCCAAATCAGGATCAAAACGTGTGATCCAATCACTAGAATTGATATCTGTAGTGGCAGGATCTATTCCCAGAACGCATAAATTATTGCCCAACTCACAATTTAATAAGTCTCTGCCCAAGCCGCCAACCAAAGTGTTATTCCCCTCTTGGCCGCCTAAAAGATCATTGCCTCTACCCCCAAATAAAATATCATCGCCAGCGTCTCCAGTAAGGAAATCAGCATCTAGACCACCACTGAGGCAGTCATTTCCCTCATTTCCATACAGGGCATCTCTTCCTTTTCCCCCAAATAAAGAATCGTTGCCTGCCAAACCTCGGAGAATATCTTCCCCTTCATTTCCCAGGATTAACTCGCTAGCCCCTGAACCCTCTACTGTATCGTTGCCATCGAGCGCCCAAGCTCCTAAAGGGAAGTTGTTTAGATCTCCAGGAAAAAGTTGAATTCCTTCCGAGGTGTTGTCGCCAATTAAGCGCACTATCCCTGATGGATCGGGTTTTAAAGCCATAGCTAAAATCTCTGTGTGTTGGTAGATTACTAACCCTAATTGAACCAATACTGGCTCACAAGTTGGCACTAATTCAATTAGAACCGTATGCAATATAACTCGAAACGGTATTTTCCAAAAGCATTGCAACAGTCATCGGCCCGATTCCTCCCGGCACCGGCGTGAGAAATTTGGCTACTGTTTTAACAGCATTAAAATCAACATCTGGGGCCAAACGACTCGCACCGTCTGTATTGAAAACGCCGACTTCGCGTAGTTGCTATCAATAATTTCTCACGCTAAATCTTAGTGATTAGTGATTTCGCTCGCAGCTTGAAATCGCTACTTCACCAACTTTCGTCCGCCGATGCGGGATCAAAGAGTAAATAATTTTACAGGACTTACGCTGCACAGTCCAATTTTACACGACCCATAGTAGTAAGGTGCGAAATACGCACCCTACTAGCGTTTCTGCGTAACTCCTGTAAATATCAGGAGTTAATTTGTGGCTAACAAAATGATAATTTTTTCATGCCACCAGTGATTGTCCTGAGATTAGAAACCCTGAACGGAAACTATCCTGCTTTGTAGTTCATTAGGCGTTACAGCCTCTACAAAACCTAAAATCGCGTTAGAATTCCTGACTCTGATTAGAGTTCCTGAAGCAGAGCCGCTGAATTCGCTGACCTCATTTGGAGGGAGGGATTGTAGTATAACTTGTGGCAACTCTCGCCTCAATGTTAGTGTCACATCCTGTACCTGCTCCAACACTATATCATTGACCGTTAAGTCACTCGCTAATCCAATGCGATCTAAATCAAGATCAAAACCTCCGATCAGATCACTAGAATTGATATCTGTAGTGGCAGGATCTATTCCCAGAACGCATAAATTATTGCCAAACCCACAAATTAAGAAGTCTCTGCCCAAGCCGCCAACCAGAGTGTTATCCCCCCCTGCGCCGCTTAAAAGATCATTGCCTCTACCCCCAAATAAAATATCATCGCCAGCTTGTCCACCAAGGTAATCAGCATCTAGACCACCACTGAGGCAGTCATTTCCAAAAGTTCCATACAGGCCATCTCTTCCTTTTCCCCCAAATAAAGAATCATTGCCGTCAAAACCTGCGAGAATATCTTCCCCTTCATTTCCCAGGATTAACTCGCTACCCCCTAAGCCATATACTGTATCGTCCCCATCGAGTAACCAAGCTCCTAAAGGGAAATTGGTTAGAGCTTCAGGAGAAAGTAGAATGAATTCCGAGGTGTTGTCGCCAATTAAGCGCAATGTCCCTGACGCATCCGGTTTTAAAGCCATAGCTAAAATCTTTGTCTGTTGGTAGATTACTAACCCTAATTGAGCCAATACTGGCTCACAAGTTTGCCCCTATTCAATTAGAACCGTATTCAATATAACTCGATACGGTATTTTCCAAAAGCATAGCAACAGTCATCGGCCCGATTCCTCCCGGCACCGGCGTGATAAATTCGGCTACTGTTTTAACAGCATTAAAATCAACATCTCCGGCCAAACGACTCGTACCATCTGGATTGACGACGCGGTTAATACCGACATCAATTACTACTGCTCCCGGTTTGACCATATTAGCTGTAATCATTTCTGTGCGGCCGACTGCGGCTATTAAAATATCGGCTTGATTGGTAATAGATTCTAAGTTTTGCGATCGCGAATGAGCTACCGTAACAGTACAATCGGCTTCTAACAGCATCAGCGCCATCGGTTTACCTACCAAAATACTGCGGCCCAAAACAACGGCATTTTTTCCTTTTAAATCAATCTGGTATTCTTGCAATAACCGCATCACTCCGGCGGGAGTACAACTCCGCAAACCTTGCTCCCCGCGCACGAGACGACCTAAATTTACAGGGTGAAGTCCGTCAGCATCTTTGTCGGGAGCAATTTGGTACAGCAGCCCAATTGCATCTAAGTGTTCTGGTAGCGGTAATTGAACTAAAATGCCATCTACTCGATCGTCCTCGTTGAGCGCACGAATTGCAAGTTCTAGTTCGGCTTGAGTAGCGTTTGCGGGATAATGCTGGCCGAAGGAAGCTATGCCAACCTTAGCGCAGGCTCGCTCTTTGTTGCGAACATAGGCTGCGCTAGCTGGGTTGTCGCCCACCATCAGCACCGCAAGTCCGGGAGGACGCCCCTTTTGGGGTTGTAGGGCGCGGACTCGATCGCTCAGCTCGGTTTGAATCTTTGTCGCTAAAGCTTTGCCATCTAGTATTTGAGCAGTTTTGGCATCCATTGTAGACTCTGGGTTAGGGGCGGACGATTTTAGATTTTAGCTTAATCCCCGCCAAGGACTACACTAGAGAAATTTATTACTTGCGATCGATTCTTGGGATTCTGTTAAAGTAAGTCGTATCTCACATCTCAAATCTCAAATCAGTTGACCAATGACTACTGCAATTAAGCAAGTTTGGGTTCAAAGATTCTGCACCGGCTCTTTATCGCTAATCCTCGCCAGCGGTTTTTTCAGTTGTGGCAATTTACCTCTGTCTCAACTTAATCTTGGTTTTAATGTGGCTAGCATTGGCGACGTTCAACAAAAGCGGCAAGTGGATGCTGAAGTTTATCTCCGGGGAAAGGTGGAAAATCGCGCTCCGTTTGTGGGGAATGCGGCTTATCAACTTGAGGATGGTACTGGCAGTATTTGGATTTTAACCACGCAAGATTTGCCCCAGCTTGGCGATGAAGTGTTGCTGAAGGGAGAAGTCCGCTACAAGAGTATTACTCTGAAGGAATTGGCAGGAAAGGATTTAGGTGAAGTTTATGTTGAGGAAATGGAGCAATTAAAGCGCACTCCAGCGGCTAATAAATAAAAATACGAAGCTGCTAATTTATTTCAATAAGTAAGTCTATTTCCTACAAATCAAAGGTTTATAGTTGTGCTTGGGCGATTTGGAGCTGTTTATTTATCTTCAAAGTTCATCAACCATAATATTATGGTCTGGGCGGGTTTACCTATATTTTTGGTTAATTTTACAGATGTTGGTGAACCCGCTCCTACAGCACTTTTTTCCTTCTATTTTCTTTCTAACACATGACTAAAATTCACGTTGCGATCGCGATTTTGTACCGAGAGGGCAAGTTTCTCTGTCAGTTGCGGGACGATATTCCTCATATCAGGTATCCCGGACATTGGGCTTTGTTTGGCGGACACTTGGAACCGGGAGAAACGCCGGAAGTTGCTGTAGTGCGGGAATTATCAGAGGAAATTGGCTATGCTCCTGCAAGTGTTTCTTTTTTCTGTTGTGATGTCGAAAAAGATGTCGTTCGCCACGTTTTTCATGCACAACTTAGTGCGGATGTCAAGGATTTAGTTTTGCTTGAGGGGTGGGATATGAAGTTGTTGACACCCGAGCAGATTCGGGCTGGCAAATGCTATTCTGAGCAGTCAGGAGATGTGCGACCTTTTGGCATTGCTCACCAGCGCATTTTATTGAATTTTATTGAGTCGATGTGAGAAAATTTCCCCGCACCCTAGATGGGAGCGGTTTGAGCGGGGAGATATTCGTAAGGTGCGCCCGGTGGTACACCCTACATTGCAGGGTTTTAAAAGTTAAGAGCGAGCCGCAATCATTCCCGTTTGGCGCGCGTACTCAAACAGCCCTCCGGCATCTATTACAGGCCCTACTTCTCCTAAAGGTTTGAGCGAGAAAGTTCGATCGAGAGTGTGGTTGACAATTACCTCTGCTGTAAAGTCGATCGTCACTTCTTGACCGGTTACAAACAAGTCGCAGAGCCGCTCGACTGATTCCATCGGGTACAATTCCCCAGTAGCCGAGCAATTGCGAAAGAAAATGCGGGCGTAAGACAAAGCCACCACTGCTGTGACGCCGGCGGCCCCGAGAGCTATCGGAGCGTGCTCCCGCGAAGAACCGCAGCCAAAATTTTCGCCCGCTATGATAATCGGATACCGGGTTTTCTGTTCACCGGATTCGATAAACTTACCGTAGCGATCGGGCAACCCAATCATAGCGTAACTGCCTAGTTTCTCGTACTCATCCGGCTTCGAGGGAACCAGGGTCAGGTATTCGGCCGGGATAATTTGATCTGTATCGATGTTGTCGTCTACAACAAAAATTTGACCGCTAATTACTTTACCCATAGTTTATTTCCTGTTAGCCTCGCTCGATGCTGTGGTGATAATTTTAAGTGGATCGGTATGCAAGATTTGCATCTGTTCATTTTAACCTGGCAGTGTCAGTGATAACCTGTATGAGTAAAAATTAGATCCGAGACTTTGGGTTAACAATTAACAGATTGCTAAGCGTCAAGATAGTTTTATGGCCAATCCAATAGATGACATTGCTCGACAAGCTCGCGAGGGCTCGGTTGCATCGATTATTCAAATCCTTAATGACGAACTGGCACAGGTAGGGGTCAGGGCCCGAGCTGTGTTTGCAGAGGGGGTGCTGCAACTGCTGTGCGAAGCTGCAACGCCCCAAATGCTCGAAGAGTCTAGTTTGGTCGATCGAGTCCGAGAAATTTTGGAACGCATTTCGCCCCACAATATTCGCCGAGTCAACATCAACAGTCGGCTTGTCCGAGAACACCAACTGCTGTGGCTCGAAGAAATTAGCCGCGATCCCGATAATCAACTGTTGTGGTCTCAAGAAATTAAACTCCGAAAGCCGAATTTGTTCAAGCGTTTAGCCACCGCCCATCACGAACGCCAAGCTCTCTCCGGCAAGCGGGCTTTGCCGAGAATGGCTATACCTCGATCGATGCAGCAACCGCGGCAATTTCAGCGCGGTATCGTCGGCGGCATCAGCTTGACCGTGCTGTTACTTGCAGCAGTGGCAGCCATCTACAAAGGACTCAATTCCCAAGTGCCAAACAGCACACAAGCCACCACCCAAGCAGTTGCCACTGCCCCTTCCTCTGAGGCAAAACCTGCTTTGAAAATTTCTAAGGAGACTGTTAATTCTGCTGTTGACTCTTTTGCCCAAGCAGTGCGAGTAGCCGAACAAGCAGCCACCGAGGGCAAAACCGCTCAATCTCGCGAGGATTGGTTAGTCGTAGCTGCTAAGTGGCAGCAAGCTTCCGATTTGATGGCCGCCGTGCCTTCCAAGCACCCCCGCTACACAACGGCTCTGAACCGGACGGCACTTTACCGTCAAAATAGCGATAAAGCCCAACAGGAAGCACAAAATAAGTAAGCAGGTAAGTGGGAGAAATTTAACCAGAGACTTGGCTGCACGACTCTAGGTGTTGTGAAAAATGAGTTTTTGAGCAAAAACTCGAAAACTCTCAACTATGTTATGAGTGATAATTTTTTGAATGGGAATTTTTGCGATCGCTGTCACTCGATCGGCGGATTTGTATCAAAATAAAAATTTGTTAATATCGCAAACTTAAATAGGAAACATCACAGAGTGAGGAGAAGGGTGTCACTAAGCGGTCTCTAGAAAAGCTTCATACTATACAATAACAGTCAAAATTAGCGGGAATCGATTGATAATCATCCGGTAAAGGATGGTAAAGTTCATCCCGTACAGATCGAAGGGTAGAAAACGGGAAAATAGAACTCTGTCAGCTCGGGGTATATTTTCAGATATCTAGTGACCCGCCGACAGGCTGCACAAACACAGAAAGCAGGGTCATAACAGTCAAGCCGACAGTTATGGAAAGGTTCTATATTTGTTGCAGCGGGAGCCGGCTCAAACATCTTAGAATAAAGGCTTGGTTGCCATGATCGATTGCCAGGGAAATCAAGACTTTAGTCCGATCGACCGATCGCCGTCAGAGTCTTGCACTTTGCATTTACCGCAAATCGCAGAACCAGTATCAGTCCAAAAATTTCTGGATCGTCTTATGCAGTTCCAGGTCGATCCTGCCCTTCTCGGGCGACAAATTTGCCAAATTCTCGCCACCAGCTTTGATCGAGAACTCCTGCTGCTGCAAATAGCCAATACTTTGGGGGTTGCATGGGGGGCAGATTTCTGTTGGGTTACTGCTGTGGTTGACCAAAAAGTAGTAAATCCGAATGCTTACTGGCAAAATAGCAGCGATTTCCCCTATGTTGCCGGTGTTGCGGATTCCACCGAAACACCGGAACACCCGCAAACCCCAAGATTAAAACCGCCTAGCATATCACTCGAACATCCCGCTTGGGCAAACGTCCTAGCAGACGGCGAGATAGTGGCGATATCCGATTATCTTGATAGTCCGGCAGCTTCATCGCCCAATTCTCCTGTGACTGCGCTGCCTTTTCGGGCAATTTTGGCAGGGCCTGCCCGATTTGGAGGGGCTGTAAATGGCATGGTGATTGTTGGTAAGTCGCAACCTCACGAGTGGTCGGTAGCCGATCGGCAGCGCCTTGAAGCAGCATCAGAGGCGATCGGCATCGCGATTTCTCACATTCAAAAAACTCAAGAAATTGCCAGCTTAAACGAACAGTTACAGCGACAAGCTAAATACAAAAATCTACTCATGTCAGTTGCTGCATCGATCGACACAAATTCAGAAGTCGATCGAATATTGCAGCAAGTTATTGAAAATACCGTCGATACCCTGGAAGTAGATAGAGGTCAAATCCTGCTATTGAAATATACAGACCCTCTATTTAAAGATCGCTCCCCCAATCAAACGCCCAAAGCGAAAATCGAATTAGTTTGCGAATCCGTTGTAAAAAAAGCTCCAAACAAACAGGCAATAACACAAAGCGCTACTGGCAAAAAAAGCTCAACATCCAAAACAAAAAACAAGGATAAAACTGCTAATTCCCAATCCAAAATCCCCAACTCCAAACCAAATAACTCTCCCGCTTTTTGGCTGTCAGAATCTAATTTGTGCCGCCAAGCATTCCACGGCGCACCCAAACCCCTCGCCCTCGCTGACGCAGGCGAATTAATCGGCAAAGAACAAGAAGCAGCCAAAGAAATTTTGAAACTCCAAGGTATTCGCGGCTTGCTGCTGGTTCCCCTCACGGGCGGTTGCTGCCAGGAAACTGTTTTGGGTTTCTTGGTTTTGCAGCACTCCGAGCCGCGCACTTGGACCCCGGAAGAATTAGAAGTTCTCGAATCAGTCAGCGCTCAAGCGAGCAAGATGATTATCCAAACTCAAACGCTTAAGGAATTGCAAACCGCAGTCTTAGACAGAACCGCTCAGTTGCAGCAAAGCCTCGACCTGCAGGGGAAACTGTACGAACAATCTGCCAATCAGCTAGAGCAAATGCGGAAATTGAAGGTGATTAAAGACGAGTTTCTCAGCACTCTGAGTCACGAGTTGCGTACCCCTTTAACAATCATGAAGCTAGCGATTCTGATGCTCAAACAAGCTGAACTGCCGTCCGCGAGTCGGACTAAGTATCTCGACATTCTCGAACAGCAGTGTTCTAAGGAAACTGCTCTGGTTAACGATTTGCTGGCCCTCAAGCAGTTTGAGCCTCAGCAAGTCCCGATTTCTCTAATCAAAATCGATCTCAACCGTTTATTGCAAGATTTAGTTAAGGATTTTGAAAAACAGTGGGCGGATAAGCAATTGACTCTGAAGGTGGATTTGCCCAAGTTAACCCCTTGCTGGGAAACCGACCCGGACATTCTCAATCGGGTGCTGCTGGAACTGCTGACGAATGCTGGAAAATACTCTGCTTCTGGAACGGCGGTAGTTTTGGAGGCGTCTGAGGCAGCCGGCTATATTGTCCTGAGCATTTCTAATTTCGGGCGCGGCATTTCTGCTGCTGATTTACCCCACATCTTTGACAAGTTCCGCCGCGGCACTGGCATTACTGACCAAGCTATCGCCGGTACGGGTTTGGGTCTGGCTCTGGTAAAGTCTTTAGTGCAGCACTTGAATGGTAATATTGATGTATCTAGCTGTCCGGCAGAAAGTTCAGAATCTGACAATTTGTGGCGCACATCTTTTACTCTGACTCTGCCGCAATTTGCAGCGGAACTCTGTAATGTAGAAGAATAGTTCGGTTGAGAAGCTGCTGGGAATTGGCAGCGAACAGGCGAAACTAGAAAACTTGCCAGAAGAGGGAGATTTGGAAATGTCGTAAACCCTACCAAGTCCTCTGTTTTGAATTATTGGTCTGGTTGCAGTCTAAATTGCCGGTTCTTAATTGCTGATTTTCCCCAAGACTTATATTATGTCTAGTTATTGGGCTGTAATTAGCGCGTGTTTGTCGTGAGTACGACTGTCCTCTATTTATGAATAATTAATGAGGACTTGCATTACTTACTAGGAACTTAATTATAATTGTATAGTTGGAGATGACATTACGCAGTATAGACCAAAGAAACTGAGTTTTTTAACTGTTTCAAAGGCCTGCCATCCGTCTTTTCGTACAAGCCGGTTTCTGCGTCCTGGATTGTCCCCTAAAAATTGTCACGGTGCATGGAATTCGATAGCCAATATTATGCTCACAAAAGCTGCACCTAAAACCCTGCGTTGGCAACGTTCTAAATATTCGCCACTGGCACGGCAAATAGACATTTTTGCAGCGGCGGGAAAGTTTATGTTTTTTTTGTGGTGGGACGGACTGCTGCAAAATAATTCGCCTCAAACTAGAAGAATTCGGGCTCATTGGTTGGTCAATACTTTGCTGAATTTAGGCCCGACTTTTATTAAAATCGGGCAGTCTCTCTCGACTCGGGCGGATTTGCTGCCGCTTGAGTATGTCAAGGAACTCGAACAGTTGCAGGATCGGGTTCCTCAGTTTAGTTCCGAAGAGGCGATCGCTCTTGTAGAATCAGAGTTAGGCAAGGATATTTATGCTTTGTACCGCGATTTTGACCCGTCGCCGATCGCTGCTGCGAGTCTGGGACAGGTGCACAAAGCGAGGCTGCACACCGGGGAAGATGTGATTGTGAAGGTGCAGCGTCCGGGTTTGGAAAGTTTATTTGATTTGGATGTGAAGGCGGTGCGCCAAGTGATGCGTTTTTGCGATCGCTATTTGCCTGGGACGCGCAAATATGACCTGGAATCTATTTATCACGAGTTTTTTAAGATTTTATATCAAGAAATTGACTACGTGCAAGAAGGTAAAAATTCCGATCGCTTTAGCCATAATTTTCGAGAATATCCTCAGGTTATTGTCCCGAAAGTCTACTGGCAATACACGACTAAAAAAGTGCTGACTCTAGAATACGCACCAGGCATTAAGGTGGACGACCGCATTAGTTTAGAGGCGATTGGAGTGGATATTGTGAAGCTCAATCAACTCGGAATTTGCTGTTATTTAAAACAGTTGTTAATAGACGGTTTTTTTCAAGCTGACCCGCATCCGGGAAATTTGGCGGTGACAGAAGATGGTAGCTTGATTTTTTACGATTTTGGGATGATGGCTGAGATAAAGTCTCTGGCTAAAGACCAAATGGTCAAGACTTTTTTTGCTGTGATGAGAAAGGATACTGACGAGGTACTCAATACTTTAATTTCGATCGGCTTAGTTGAGCCGATGCCGGATATGATGCCGGTACGCAGGCTGATTGCTTTTCTGTTGGATAAGTTTATTGATAAGCCGATCGACCTTCAAGCTTTTAATGAAATTAAGAACGAACTTTACATCATGTTCGAGCAGCAACCGTTTCGCTTGCCTGCAGAAATGATGTTTATTGTCAAGTCCGTGACGACTCTCGACGGCATTGCTAGAACTCTCGACCCTAACTACAATTTCATAGCATCCGCTCAGCCTTTTGTCAAGAGTATTGCGGTGAGCAAGGGGCGAGGAAATGCGATCGGAGAATTGGCAAGGCAAGCGCGAAGTTTTATTACATATAAGTTACGGCAGCCGAGCAAATCGCAGGTTTTTATCAAGCGTTTGGAGCAGCGAATTGAAGAGGGCGAACTGCAAATTAGAGTGCGAAATATCGAGAGCGAAAGAGCCTTGAAACGCATTAATTTAGCTCTGAAAACTCTAATTTTCGCTTGTCTGACTGGTTTTGTGTTTTTGTCGGGTGCAGTGCTGCTAGTGGGCGGATATCAAACGGGGGCGATCGCAGCTTTTGCGGTTTCGGGATTCGGTGGCTTGTTTGTGTTGCGCTCGTTGTTAGACTTGTTGGTTAAGGAAAAGCTCGATCGAATGGTCGATCGATAAATATACTGGCTAATTGGGAATTGCGATCGTAGTCAGGACTTTAGCCCTCATTAAAAAGATTAATGCTGACTCATTTCTCCTGCATTTGTAGGTTATTTAATGCTGTCCAACGCTCATATTCCGATTCTTGGGCCACTAACTCTGCTTCTATCTCTGCTCAATTTTCGTGATAATCAGTGCAGGAGAAACCTGCGCTAAGCAGAGACGTTATACTCATCAATAAAATACCAAAGAGCTGCCTCTAATATAGGAGAGTATTTTAAAGTGGTATTTTTTTGATGACGACCATATATTCTTTGTATCAGACTATTATTAAATCTTTCTATATAGTTAGTCTGACCACTATCCTTTCCTACTGCTATATCTTGTTAAACAGGAGAATTGGTGATTTTTTGAGCCATCAAGTTTTTAATCTCGTGAGGCTCACTCTTGATGAGAGAAAAAGGAGATCCCTTTTTTGGCACACTATATATAGTGGGCCTGCGTAAGTCCTGTCAAAGCTAAAGTCCTCTTAGATATGACTCAAGAACTCATTAGTCCTCATAGCGAGCTCTTTAGCTAAAAACCCCGTCGGTTTCCACCCCTGGCGGACTTGCGGACGGTCGGCTGACGTTGGTACTGCAAAGTAAACTTGTTAAAATAATTTGCGACTTTAGGTAGGGGCGGATGCTCAAAGCACGAAGTTATACTCCTAACATATATTAAACGCGATCGCCCGCCCCTACAAAAAATGTACGCCCAAACATTGCTAAAACCAGACGGCCGCCCACTCACACTGTACAGTCGCTACCCAATCCCAGAAGGTATCGCGGCCGTAAGTCCCAGCAATGAACCAGTAGAGGCGAACCCGCACTTTCGCTGGCATCCTTTGCGGGGGGAATGGGTAGCATACGCCAGCCACCGTCAGGGAAGAACTTTCATGCCGCCGCCGGAATACAACCCGCTGGCTGCTACAATTAACCCTAAATTTCCGACAGAATTGCCGCCGGGAGAGTACGATGTAGCAGTGTTTGACAACCGCTTTCCCTCGATGACTTTGCAAGCAAAAAACGCACCTCCAAATATTGTAGAAACTTTGCCAGCTAAAGGCATTTGCGAAGTCGTTGTTTTCACTCAAGATCCGCTGGCTTCCCTCGGTTCTTTGGAGTTATCTCACTTGGAATTGCTGTTAGAAGTATGGGCCGATCGCACTTCAGTTATTGGCAGCAATCCCGAAATTCAATACGTCTTGCCCTTTGAAAATCGCGGCGTCGAAGTTGGAGTAACTTTGCACCATCCCCACGGTCAAATTTACGCTTATCCGTTCGTGCCACCGGTGCCGGCACGGATGTTAGAATGTCAATCGGTTTATTATCAAAAGAACAGTAGCGGTTTGCTGCAAGATTTGATTCAAAAAGAGATTTCCGACAAACAGCGAATTATTTATTTAGACGAAGAGGCGATCGCCTTTGTCCCCGCTTGTGCCCGCTACCCTTACGAAGTGTGGATTGCCCCGATCGCCCCCGCTGCTACATTTATCGATTTGACGGAAAAACAGCGGCAATCACTCGCTAAGGCCTTAAAAACAGTCACCCTCAAATATGACGGTTTGTGGCATCGCCCATTCCCTTATTTGATGGCTTGGTTTCAAGGGCCCACAGACGGGAAACCCCATCCAGAAGCGCATTTGCACGCCCAATTTTATCCGCCCTATCGATCGAGCGAGCGGCTAAAATACCTCGCCGGAACCGAACTCGCCGCCGGAATGTTTGCCAACGACGCTTTACCGGAAGAAAAAGCTAAAGAATTGCAAGCCGTATCGGTCAATCTATCTTAGATTTTAGATTTTAGATTTTGGGTCAATATATGATAAACTCATTCAACAAAGAAGTCGATATAAAACTCGAATTCATCCGCAAAGCCTTAACCGAAACAAAAGCGATCGCCCTTCGCTTGCGAGGCACTGACTGGTTTGCCTGGGCCACAGCCGGCGGTTCCCATACAGTATTGCTAACTGCAGAAACCGGAGTTGCAGAAATATTAATTACTGCGGAAAACGCTTGGGTTCTCACCGATGAAATAGAAGCTCAACGCTTGCAGGACGAGGAATTGTCAGCCAACTTTCAAATGCACATCTATCCTTGGGCAGATGTTGCACAGCGCGAAGCTTTCGTCAAAGAAATTACTGGTGACGGTAACGTCATGAGCGATCGGCCAATTTATCCCAAAGAAACGCCAATAATCGCATCTTTACAGTCTCGCAAACAGACAATGATGTCAAGCGAATTAGAGCGATACCGGCGAGTCGGGCGTTTAGCCAGCGAAGCGATGACAGAGGTACTTTCCGCAGCCAAACCAACATGGACAGAATATCAGCTAGCGGGAGCCGGTGCAGAGGCTTTGTGGGCGAGAGGTTTGCATCCAGCCCTGACATTAGTGGCTGGAGAAAGGCGTTTACCAATGTACCGCCACGCCACAGCTACCGCCGAACAAATTGGGCGACAAGCAATGTTAGTATTTTGCGCGAGGGGATGGGGTTTGTATGCAAATTTAACCAGATTTGTCTGTTTCGATTTTCTTGGGGAAAAGTATTCAGAGTTGCACCGACAAGTCAGGGAAATTGAAGCAGCGGCCTTAAATTTGTGTCAGCCGGGAGTAACGCTGAATGCGGTTTATGATACGCTTAAAACTACTTACGAAGAGCACGGATATCCTCAAGCAATTGCGGAACACCATCAAGGCGGAACTACCGGATATTTGGCGCGGGAAATTGTGGCGAATCCGGCTACTTCAGATATTTTGGCAGAAAATATGGCTGTGGCTTGGAATCCGAGTTTGTCGGGAGCAAAAATTGAGGATACGTTTTTAATTCACAGCGATGGAACGTTGGAAAATTTGACTTTTGATCCGAATTGGCCGAGTGTAGAAGTAGCGGGAAGGTTGCGGCCAGTACCGCTGGAAATATGGCACGATCGACCGTCGTCACTTTAACTTATCGCTTTATTTTTATCTCAGGCGCGATCGACAAGTTTTATCAATTTCGGTTGCACTCCTAAGGATGGCTTGACGAGTGACTGTCAGTCGAAAAACTGAATGATTGTTAAGTTTTGACTGTTGACTCGATTTTATTATTCCTTCCGATGCAACCGGAAACGATATCCTTGCTAAGGCATTATTTAGAATGAAATAGCCCTGGCTAGACGAGTTTAGGCAAAACTTTAAGATGTAGTATGACAAAGGCGTTTATCTCAAAAAAAAATAGGCTAGCCATATTTCACAGCGCCTATCTCAATCGAAATTTTAATGGCTCCCCGCAACGCCGTCTTACCTCAGCTTTTGACCTGGTATTTTACCAGGTGGGTACCGTGGCCCGTGCTTAAAGTTTCTGGGTACAAGCCCAGTTTACTGCTGCCCGAACATCTTGATTCCCGAGAGTTAAGAGTTATAGATCAAAAAAACATTATTGGCAGTCACCAACGTCGCAGTAGAACCTTTATTTAATATATACCAACTAACCAGATTTTGGCAACCTTCGAGCAATTTAACTTGCATACCAGATGGATTCTACGGTTTGAGCGAGATCCTCTGCTGACGATCGCCCCTGAGCCACCTTGTCCGCGTCGAGCACAACTGTAACGTGACCGAGTTTGCGGCCGGGACGCGATTCTTTCTTACCATACCAATGTACAAAAGCACCGCTAATTTGTGCCAGTTGTTTTCTTTTTGCTAAATAATCGGACTGGGCAGACTCGTAGCCTAGCAAATTTACCATGACAGCGCCTGCACATTTCAGAGCCGAATTGCCTAAAGGCAGTTGACAAACTGCGCGCAAATGCTGTTCAAATTGTGAAGTTTCGCAGGCATCAATGGTAAAATGTCCCGAGTTGTGAGTGCGGGGTGCAATTTCATTGACTAACAGCTTATTATCGGCGGTTAAAAATAATTCAATGCCGAATACGCCGACAGCTTGCAAACTGTTGAGGAGAGTGCGGGCGATCGCACAAGCTTCACTTTTCACCTCTAAACTAATATCAGCGGGCGCAATCACCAGGCGGCAAACTTGATTTTGCTGTTGGGTTTCTACGATCGGATAAATCGCAATTTCGCCAGTTGCCGATCGAGCCGCAATCACTGCCAATTCGCGATCGAACGGCACAAACTCTTCCACTAGCAAAGACTGACCTTGGAGTTTAGCACGAATTGACTCCAAACTCCCCCGATCCTTAACAATAAAAGTACCTTGGCCGTCATAACCGTGGCGGCGAACTTTGACGACAAAGGGAAAGTCGCTCGATCCAGCATCCGAGTCTCCTTCCATCTGCACGCTGTCGGAAACCGAAATTGCCGGAAAGTCGATCGCCACCGCCTTAGACAATTCTGGGGGCAAATCCGCGCTGCAATCCCATTCCCAAAACCTCGGAGTTGGTAAACCCAAACCTTGTAAATAACAGCGCTGAACGTACTTATCCAACAAAGGAGAAAGCGACGACAAACTCGGCTGAAATAACACACCTTGCTGTTCTAGCGGCCGCAAACCATCCAAATCCACAAACTCATTTTCAAAAGTAATAACATCGCAGCCAGCCGCCAATTGAGCCGTAGCCAAAACATCATCAACAGCAGCCAAAACAACACCAGCAGCAACAGAAACTGCCGGGTCAGTAGCATGGGGAGTTTGTACTACCAATTCAATACCTAGCGCCCTAGCAGCATCCCCCATCATCGAAGCTAGCTGGCCGCCGCCGACAACGCCCACCCGCTTAAATTTGGCAGACGAACTCGCAGCGGTTTGATTTGATTTCATGTGAGTAAAATTTCGCAAAGTCAACCTGCCTATCTTATCGCTATTTGGCCCTGGCTCTATTACAGTAATTGAAGAGTTAAAAGCCAGAAAAGAGTTTTAATTGCAGGATTAAATCGAGGCAGAACCCCTAAAAATTGGGCAGCTAAAGTCTTTAATTATTGCACGCTCCCAGCCATTGAGAAACAGCGGTCGAAGCCCACTCCTCCAGAAAAGTGCCACATCTAGCAATTCCCTAGCGCCAAGCATGGCATAATTGACAGCACTGCAAAAAGCAGATAGACAGATGCCAACACTGAAAATCAGACATTCAGGAAACAAAATTTATAGGTGAGGATACTGTGAAAGTTTTAGTTGTGGGAAACGGAGGGCGCGAACACGCCATCGCAAAAAAACTGCTAGAATCTACGCGGATTAAACAAGTATTCTGCGTACCGGGTAACGGCGGCACAGCTACGACCCCAGGCTGTCAAAATCTGTCGCTCAACATCGACGACTTCCAAGGCATCGAACGCTTTGTGATGGTCAACAACATCGGATTAGTCATCGTCGGCCCCGAATTGCCCCTATCGCTAGGCATCGCCGACTATTTCCAACAGAAAAAACTCATGATTTTCGGGCCCACCAAAGCCGGCGCCCAAATTGAATCCAGCAAATCCTGGGCCAAAGAATTGATGCTCCAAGCAGGCATCCCCACACCCAAAGCTGCCGTATTTACAGACGCAGAAGCAGCAAAAGCATACGTTCTGGAACAAGGAACCCCAATAGTCATCAAAGCAGACGGACTCGCATCAGGCAAAGGAGTCACCGTTGCCACCACCGTCAAAATGGCTCACAGCGCCATCAACACCATTTTCCGAGGCGAATTCGGCACCGACAACCTCCGAGTCGTCGTCGAAGAATTCTTAACAGGTCAAGAAGTCTCGATTCTCGCCCTCACCGACGGCATCACAGTGGAACCGTTGCTGCCGGCCCAAGACCACAAAGCTATCGGCGAAGGCGACCAGGGAGCCAACACCGGCGGTATGGGAGCCTACGCCCCAGCGCCCATTGTCACCCCGGAACTCATGGAAAGGATTCAAGAAGAAATTCTCGAACCCACCCTCGCAGCACTGCAAAAACGCAAAATCGACTACCGGGGTGTACTCTACGCAGGTTTAATGATTACCCCCGAGGGAGAACCCAAAGTCTTAGAATTCAACTGCCGTTTCGGAGATCCCGAAACTCAAGCGGTTTTGTCGCTGCTGGAAACTCCTTTGGAAGATTTGGTACTGGCCTGCTGTCAGCAGCGTCTCGGTGAATATTCTATTCGCTGGAAGTCGGGGGCCTCTGTTTGCGTAGTTTTGGCTTCTGGGGGCTATCCTGGAACTTATCAAAAAGGCAAAGCTATTACCGGTATCGAGGAAGCTGAAGCCAAAGGAGCAGAAGTGTTTCACGCCGGCACCCAGTTGAAGCAGCAGCAGTTGGTGAGCGACGGCGGCCGGGTTTTGGGCGTCACTGCGGCGGGAGAAACTTTGGAACAAGCTATCTCCAAAGCTTATGCAGCAGTTGATTGCATCCAATTTGAAGGGGTCTACTGCCGTCGGGACATCGGCCGCCGAGCTCTGGGCGATAAAAATTAGGAACTGCGACATCGGCCGCCATCCCACAGCCAAGCAATCTCAATGTAGAAATGTAACAATGAAGTTTGGTATCTCTGCGGTGGCGGTAGCGGACAAGTCGCTGCAGAAAATTCGATCGGGAGCCAACGGAATTGATCTTGCTTTTAATATTGAACGGGTGAACTGGTGAAATGCTGGCCATACTAAACAAAATCGGAGAAATTATTGCCCGCTGGTGGTCGGATTTTACCCTCCAGACCCGCCTGATGGCCGCTGCTACCCTCGTAGTGTCGTTAATTATGAGCGGCCTGACATTCTGGGCCGTGAATACTATCCAGCAAGACGCGCGACTTAACGATACTCGCTACGGCCGCGACCTCGGCCTGCTGTTGGCGGCAAATGTGGCGCCGCTGATTGCCAAAAACGATCGCTCCGAAGTAGCCCGCTTTTCCCGCCAATTTTACAGCAGCACCTTCAGTGTCCGCTATATGCTTTACGCAGACGAAGCGGGGGATATTTTCCTAGGGATACCCTTTTCGGAATCCGAGGTGGAAACTTCCCTGACGCTGCGCCGCCAGATCAAACTTCCCGATAATTTTATCGCCGATATTGAGGCGAGAAATTTAACTTCTTTGCCTTTGGTGCGACAGCATTTGACGCCAGATGGAGAAGTTACCGATGTATTTGTTCCATTAATTCATGAAGACAAATATTTGGGAGTTTTGGCGATCGGCATTAACCCAAATCCCGCAGCAGTTATCTCTTCAAATCTGACGAGGGATGTCACTTTAGCAGTATTTGTCACTATTTGGGTGATGGTAATTTTGGGGGCTGTCTTTAATGCCCTGACAATTACTCAGCCGATCAAACAATTAGTATTTGGGGTCAAAAACATTGCCAGCGGTAATTTTAAGCAGCGAGTTGACCTGCCTTTAGGGGGAGAATTGGGCGAGTTGATCGGCAGTTTTAATGAAATGGCCCAGAAACTCGAAAGTTATGAAGAACAAAATATTGAAGAGCTGACAGCGGAAAAAGCTAAGTTAGAAACTTTGGTTTCAACGATTGCTGATGGCGCGCTTTTATTAAACGCAAATTTGCAGGTTATTTTAGTTAATCCGACGGGGATGCGGATTTTTGGATGGCAAGGCAAAAAAGCGATCGGAGTAAATGTTCTGAACATTTTGCCTTCGGAAGTGCAGCAGGAGTTGGCGAGACCGTTGCAGGAAATAGCTGCGGGCGATCGCGAAGGCGGCGAATTTCGCATCTCTATGAGCGAACCCGTTAACCGTACAATTCGGATTGTTTTAACTACAGTCATTCTGCACAAAGCGCCCGGTGCCGAACCGCTGTGCAAAAGCTGCATCCGCCATGAGGAAGATACCTGTACCGAGCCACAACGCCCGGTAGCTGTAGAGTGTACTTTCTACGAGCAAACCTCCAAGCATCAATGTTCTGGAA
The DNA here is from genome assembly GCF_036701945.1 of Microcoleus sp. MON1_C1. Taxonomy (NCBI): domain Bacteria; kingdom Bacillati; phylum Cyanobacteriota; class Cyanophyceae; order Oscillatoriales; family Microcoleaceae; genus Microcoleus; species Microcoleus sp. MON1_C1. Next base: position 93,036 of record NZ_JAUBRO010000029.1, read on the forward strand.
ATTACCGAGAAAGTCTCAAAGGCATTGCAATGACCGTGCAGGACATCACTCGGGAAGTAGAACTCAATGAGGCTAAAAGCAATTTTATCAGCAATGTTTCTCACGAATTGAGAACGCCTTTATTTAATATCAAATCTTTTATCGAGACTCTCCACGAGTACGGAGAAGACCTTCTAGAAAGCGAGCGCAGGGAATTCCTAGAAATTGCCAATCGAGAAACCGATCGACTAACTCGTTTAGTTAACGACGTGTTAGACTTGTCGCGACTGGAATCCTGCCGAGTTTATCACTTGGAGGCTGTTGACCTCCCGCAAGCTGTCGAACAAACCCTGCGGACTTATCAGTTAAATGCTAAGGATAAAGGCATTGAATTAGAGCAAGAAGTTGACCCGTATTTGCCGCCTGCTTTAGGTCATTACGATTTGTTACTGCAAGTATTTGCAAATTTAGTAGGAAATGCCTTAAAATTTACTCAGTCAGGCGGCAAGGTGGCCATTCGAGCGTATTTGCTAGAGCCGGAGGCGCCCACCCACAAAGACGGTCACTCCCTCAACCAAAACTTGTCACCGGATGCCAAACATTTTCCGGTAGTGCGGATCGAAATTTCTGATACTGGAATTGGCATAGATCCTGAAGACCAACAAGCAATATTCGATCGCTTTTTCCGGGTAGAAAACCGAGTACACACTTTAGAAGGAACGGGATTAGGTCTTTCTATTGTCAGAAACATTATTGACAAGCACCACACTAAAATTAATTTAGTTAGCGAAGTTAATGTGGGTACGACTTTCTGGTTCGACTTGGCAGTTTATCAGCCGAAACAAACACTAGAGATGGAAAATTCTTGGCCCGTGGAAGCAACGGTGGAGAGTGAAACAAGTTCGAGTCATCTTATATCGATTCCGGTTGCACCGGAATGATTGTTGACTGTTGACTGTTGATTAGGAATCCAGAAGAAAGCAGATTAGTTAGATTGGGATTTTTTAACCGCAGATATTAGCCGAGGGACACAGATGAAGACCGATGATTTTCTCTGTGTTTATCGGCGTTTATCTGCGGTTAAACCTAGATTCCTATTGTTTCCGGTAGATGGGGTTCTAATTACCTCAAGACTTAAGAAAGAGTCTTTCGAGCGCGTTCCGATCGCTCTTCTGCGGTATCCATAACATCCGCCATTTTATCCACCATTTCCCCGGGATAATTTTCCAGGACCCGAGTAGAAAGAGAAATCCGGCCACGACTTTCATCGAGGTCAAGCACGATCGCTTTCAGGGGTTGACCGGGAGCAAACACCTTTCCAAGGTTATCAATATATTTTTGGCTAACTTGCTTGATGTGCAGCAAACCGCTAACTCCTTCCAAGTCCACAAACACGCCAAAAGGCTTGATGCTGCTGACTTTTCCTTCCACCAACTGACCAATTTGCAAATCCTTGAAGGCATTCGATTGAGTGGCCATCCGCTGGGAAAGTACGAGTTTTTCTCGTTCGCGATCGACCTCCAAAAAATTAACGCTCAAAGATTGACCGATCAGCGATTCTAGGTTATCGCGTTCCACTAAGTGCGATCGGGGAATAAAACCGCGCATTCCCTGAACATCTACTGTCACGCCGCCCTTATTCGCCCCAGAAACCCGCACCTGAAGAACTTTACCGGTTTCCTGCAATTCAATTAAATCTTCCCAAGCTTGCTGAATTTGTAACTGCCGCAGAGACAAAGTAACTTGGCCATCTGCATCTTGTTCGCGGATAATCAAAAAGTCCCGTTCCTCGTCCAGCGGAACCACTTCCGACAAATCCGTTACTGTTCTCAAAGCAGCCTCTTCGATCGGCAAAAAAGCCGAAGACTTGCCGCCGATATCAACATACGCGCCGTTTGAGTCGTACTCGAACACTTTGCCGCGCACTACTTGTCCCTTCTGGAACTCGTAATTGTGCTGTTCGAGGGCTTTAGCAAAATCATCCATTGAAAAGGATGCTTTTGCGCTTTGAGAACCTGTAGATTTGGAATTCATGTCAGTTTAGTTGTCTGTTGTCAGTAATTTAGTTGCCAGTCGTCAGTAGAAAAAATTTTCCCACTCTCCCCATCTCCCTATCTCCCCATCTTCCACTCTCTAAGCTGGTTGAAGTTGCTGATGAAATAGCTGCTTCACCTGCACCCACGAGTCGGCTGCTGCCGTAGCGTCGTAACTGCCGCGGTGGTCGCAGAAGAAGCCGTGATCGGCATTGTAGCGGAAAATTTGGTGAGAAATACTGTGTTTTTGCAATTCTGCGGCGATTTGGTCAACTTGTTCTAAGGGAATGCTGGGGTCTTGAGTGCCAAAAAAGGCGTAGAGAGTGCCTTTAATGTCTGCTGTGCGGGCGATCGTCGGGGTTCCGCCCCCGGGGGTTTGGGTGGCGATACCGGCGCCGTAGAACGACGCTGTAGCCTTGATTTCGGGCAAAGTAGCGGCGAGGTAGGCGACGTGCCCTCCAAAGCAGAAACCGATGCAGCCAAAACCTTGTTGTTTGACAGAGGGTAGAGTTTTGAGGTAATCGATGGTGGCTTGGATATCGCCCAGAAGTTCGGAAGCTGTGGTTTTTTCTTTGTATTCTCTGCCGATTTGGATGGCTTCGGGTGTGTAGCCGGTTTCAAAGCCGGGGGCTTGACGCTGGTAAATGGCTGGGGCGATCGCCACATATCCTTCTTTTGCTATTCTTTCAGTAACTTCGCGGATGTGCGAGTTGACGCCAAAGATTTCTTGAATTACGATAACTGCGGGAAATTGCCCTGGGGAGGCTGGCTGGGCTAGGTATGCAGCTATTTGCAAATCCCCGTTAGGAACTGTGATGTTTTCGGTGGTAATTTCGGCTTTTGTCATAAGTAGTTTTAAGGTAAATGCCACTCTACTGATTTTAAGTTAATTTGGGGACTTTTTAGGCAATTAGCCAATAATATTTTTCGGAACCGCGAAGCGCAAATACCGCAAATATGGCAGGTAAAAATTCGTTATTTATTGAAGGTTTAGGTTTTGCTGAATAAGTCCGTGCCGATCGCTCCTAGCAATTAATTGGGGGTAAATATCGGTAAAATATAAGTTTTGGTCTGTGATTGGCTCAAACATAGATTTTGATAAGCCTAGGGTTGAGAACATTTTATCTGGCTTGTTCGTGAGATTTTTTAGATAAGTCTCTAACTCGATTAGCTGTTAAATATGAGCTATTTTTTTTACTATATCGGAGTAGTTTTTAAATCCCTTTGCTTTTTGGTGGGCGGAATCGTTGTGTTTTTTTTGCTAAGTTTAAGTAGTCTTTTAGGGCTATATTGCGGTAGGTTGTTGGTTTTTCCTTGAGCTTCCCTTTATGGGCAGTGGATGTAGTACAGTGTGTTTGAGTGTGCTGAATTGAGTGAGACTGAGTATGGTAATTTACGATCGCCACGCCGAACAAAGTCATCCAACCAGTTGAGGAGATGGATGCAGGCTAGGACTCAAGTCTAAGTTACGATCGCCACGCCGAATAAAGTCATCTAACCCAAGGAAGACTGTATTTTGTTTTTTCCGCTGTGCGCTTGCTGTCAGACTAAGATCGAAGGTATTGGTGGCGTAGAGCCCGTTGAGCGCAGAATATTTTTTGCTTAGTTTGCGTCAATGGGTAGCTGTTAAAATCGGAGTATCAAATTTTTTGGCTCGAACTCATGTGCAGCAAGAGTTTGATGCCCCTAGTGTGAAAAAAAGATTGACGGAAAGTCTGAAAGCTTTACAGGATAAGGTTTTGGAGTGATTATGGAAACTCGGGTATTGACAAGCCGAAGGCTGGAATGGTACTTTTTTTTTAGATGAACGCAACTGCACCTTGAAAACCAAATACACCGTGGCTTCTGGAACGGGCGGCCGAAAAAAACCTAAAACCCTATCAGGGATTGAAACAAATACTTCAAAGATGGCGAGCTAGAAAAAACACCAGCCGAAAAAAACCTAAAACCCTATCAGGGATTGAAACAACGTGATTCAACATTGAAAGTGCGGTACCGACTTGCGCCGAAAAAAACCTAAAACCCTATCAGGGATTGAAACCAACTATTTAATTTTCAATGTTCGGGGTTGCTTACTGCCGAAAAAAACCTAAAACCCTATCAGGGATTGAAACTGCAGCGCAGGTTGGGAGCCACCACAATTATAGATCGCCGAAAAAAACCTAAAACCCTATCAGGGATTGAAACCAACCCCCAAATAACCTATGTGGACGATGTATCAGAAGCCGAAAAAAACCTAAAACCCTATCAGGGATTGAAACAGAGCCGATGACGTTTCCACGGGAGAAGATTTAACGAGCCGAAAAAAACCTAAAACCCTATCAGGGATTGAAACTCTACTCTGATTTTAAGCTCAAGTCCCGGATTTTGGCCGAAAAAAACCTAAAACCCTATCAGGGATTGAAACTAAAATGCGATCGCTTTCCTCAGCATCCCGCCAGTGGGTAGAGCCGAAAAAAACCTAAAACCCTATCAGGGATTGAAACGGCGATGATGGATTTAAGGAAGCTAAAACAGCACGCCGAAAAAAACCTAAAACCCTATCAGGGATTGAAACGCCGAAAGGGAAGGTTCAAGAATCGAAGAAGAGATGCCGAAAAAAACCTAAAACCCTATCAGGGATTGAAACCTTCGATCGGTGGGGGCGTTACCCCTCCTTTTTGCCGAAAAAAACCTAAAACCCTATCAGGGATTGAAACCTAGTCAAGTCCATCCCCGCCCCGACCGAAGAATTGCCGAAAAAAACCTAAAACCCTATCAGGGATTGAAACTTATACTCTGCTTCAGTGACAATTTTGCCAGTCTCGGGCCGAAAAAAACCTAAAACCCTATCAGGGATTGAAACCAATTTGTTTCTGTTTCTGGCTAATCTCGAATGACTGCCGAAAAAAACCTAAAACCCTATCAGGGATTGAAACCTCCCCGCCCTCCCTTCTCAGTTGATGGAAATCGCCGAAAAAAACCTAAAACCCTATCAGGGATTGAAACAACCAAGGAAACAGCACCAGCACCAGCAAGCCCAACGCCGAAAAAAACCTAAAACCCTATCAGGGATTGAAACGGGCTTTGGTAGCGGATTTTACCACCTGGAGAGCGAGCCGAAACAAACCTAAAACCCTATCAGGGATTGAAACTGGGAAAAATATAAAATTCACCAGAAGCGACGGGCCGCGCCGAAAAAAACCTAAAACCCTATCAGGGATTGAAACTCAAGGAACTTAAGGAAATCGGCTACCAGCTCAAGCCGGAAAAAACCTACAACCCTATCAGGGATTGAAACTTCAATCAGAGCATACAGGCAATTGTCAATAATTTGGCCGGAAAAAACCTAAAACCCTATCAGGGATTGAAACCGCCAATCATCAGAACTCTTGGGCGGTGCCTCTTGCGCCGGAAAAAACCTAAAACCCTATCATACCAATTTAATATGAAGCTGCATAGAATAAAGCTTCCAGAATGAAAGTGTAAGAAGATAGTGAACTGATTTCT